>CAZEVL010000008.1:0-33375 GCA_964515795.1 uncultured Clostridia bacterium
TAGCCGCGTGGGTAGGACCCGGACATATTCAGGCGTTTACGCAAGGTATTCCGAATTGTATGGTGATCGATTCGACGAACGGAGCGTTGAAAATAAAGCTTGCGGACGAGTTTAAGAGTAATCTGATTCGTTTCTACTACGGTGAAGACTTAATCGGCACGGAACTCGGCGCGGCGGCGAAGAACGTCATGGGGATTATTGCCGGCGTATTGGACGGTTGCGGTTACGAGGCGTTGAAAGGCTCGCTGATGACGCGCGGTGCGCGAGAAGTCGCTCGGCTTATCAAAGCCATGGGCGGCAATGAATTGTCCGCTTACGGTTTGGCGCATTTGGGCGATTACGAAGCGACGTTGTTTAGTCCGTTTTCGCATAATCGAAAATACGGCGAGATGCTCGTGAAAGGCGAGAAGTTCGCGAAATTGGCGGAAGGCGTTCCGACTTCGGCTGCGATGAAGGCTTTGGGCGAAAAATACGGGGTGGATTTGCCGTTGACGAACGCGGTTTACGAAATTTGTTACGGTGAGAGCGATTTGCCTTACCGCGAGCGTTGCGAGCAAATGCTGTCGAAACTGTTTGCGCGCGATACGAAATCGGAATTTTACAGCTAAATAGGAAGAAAAGGAAATGCCGTTCCGCCGTTTGCGGAGCGGTTTTTTTACGTTTACGTATAAAATTGCGTGAATTTTTCAAAACTATACGTATGAGAAAAATACCGCGGTTCGACGGGGACGGAAAACTTCGCGACGAACGAGAAACGTGTTTTCCGAAACACGATAAAACAGAGGAAAGAAAGGGGCAGGTGTGAGATGACGGGTAAAAATCGAGAAAACTACAATAAAAATTATATCGCGTACGTGCATTCGTTTTCGCCGCCGACGAAACACACGAAAAATTGCCTTCGGGCGTTTTTGGTCGGTGGATTTATTTGCTGTATCGGGCAATGTTTACGGGAAATTTTTGAAAAGGCCGTAGGGCTCGGAGGCGATGAATTGGCTTCTTCCGTCAGTATTTGTTTGATTTTTTTAGGTACGCTTTTGACGGGATTGGGCGTATACGATCGTATCGGGCGTAATGCCGGGGCAGGTTCTATCGTACCGATCACGGGTTTTGCAAACAGCGTCGCGTCGCCGGCGATGGAGTTCAAATCGGAAGGTATGATTTACGGTATGGCTGCGAAAATGTTTATCGTGGCTGGACCTATTATCGTATACGGCGTGCTTTCGGGGACGCTCGTCGGGTTGTTGTATTTGTTCTTGTGACGGTGTGCCATGCAGACGATTTTTTTTGATAAGAAACCGCGTATCGTTTCTACGGGAACGATAGCGGGTCCGAAAGAGTGTGCGGGAGTAGTAGGGAAATATGTGGATAAAGTCTTGACGGACGACCGTTTCGGGGAAAGCACGTACGAGAAGGCGGAGTGTAAAATGCTGTCTTATGCCATATCCAAGGCAATCGAAAACGCCGGGGCGACGGAAAAGGACGTGGATATGCTCGTATCCGGGGATTTGCTCAATCAAATCATTTCGGCGAGTTTCGCCGCGCGGGATTTCGATATTCCTTTTTTGGGCGTTTACGGTGCGTGTTCGACTATGGCGGAGAGTTTGGCGATCGGCGCGGCGATGGTGAATGCCGGATATTGCAAAACAGCGGTGGCGGCGACGGGAAGCCACTTTTCCTCTGCGGAGCGTCAGTATCGATATCCGTTGGAACTCGGTAATACGCGTCCTCCGCAATCGCAATGGACGGTGACGGGTGCCGGAGGTGCGTTCATCGCAGACGCGGGTGGCGCAAGCGATAGGATTTGTATTACCTCCACAACGTTTGGCAAGGTTGTGGATTTCGGAATTTCGGACGTGAATAATATGGGGGCGGCGATGGCGCCTGCGGCGGCGGATACGATTTTGCGACATTTGAAAGATACGGGGCGTTCGCCGAAGTATTACGACTTGATCGTGACGGGGGATTTGGGTGCGCTCGGCAGCAGAATCGTGAAAGATCTGACGTGGGAAAAAGGCGTGGATATGCAAGAAAATCACGTGGATTGCGGCGAGATTATCTACAACGTTGTCGAAGACGAGTTTCAGGGTGGCAGCGGAGCCGGGTGCAGTGCGGTGGTGCTTAATTCCTATTTGTTTGAAAAATTGAAACGTGGGAGCATTCGGCGCATATTGTTTGCGGCGACGGGAGCTTTGCTTTCTACCGTTTCCAGCGGACAAGGCGAAAGCATTCCCTGTATCTGTCATGCGGTGTCGATAGAGAACGTAAGTACTTGATTATCGTATTGCTTATTTGTATAGGGAATAGGCAGATATGCGTTTATATTTATCGCGGAGCGTGTTTTCTTCGGAAAGCGCGCCCCGTTTTTTTGTTGCGGACACGGTACGGTTGTTTTTTATTTTTCTCGTACACGGTATTTTAAGATTGTGTTTTTCTTTTGAAAAAACGAAATTGCATAAAAACGGACAAACTCGGCTTTTTGAAAGGTTGGGTTTTTTTGTGTTTTGTCGGAATCTCGTTTTTTGTGCGTCGCAGTGTTTTTTATGAGAAAATAAAGTCAAAAAAGCACAAATATTGGGCAAAAGAGGACAAGAAAACACAGGAATATACATATATAATGGAACAGAGCAATCCGTTGGCGGGTTGCTCAAAAAAACACAAGTCGCAAGAAATTCTTTTTGAAAACATACACGGAAAAGAATGAACGGAGGAGAGTTTTATGGAAACGATTAAAGTTAAAAATTGGACGATCGAGTACGAGGGACGAAAAATTCCCGCGGCGGTTCCCGGTGACATAACAATCGATTTGTATCGGGCAGGGATTATTAAAAATCCTTATTTTGCGTTTAATTACAGGGATAACGATTGGATTGCACGCAAGGATTTTACGTACGAAACGGAATTGGATATTACGGAAGAAATTTTCAATCAACCGTCCGTTACGTTGGTATTTAAGGGCGTAGACGTTTATTCCGACGTATATTTGAACGGTAAATTGCTGGGGCATACGGAAAATATGTTTTTGCAATATCGCTTCGAAACGAAAGAGTTTTTGAAAAAAGGGAAGAACGTTCTCACCGTGTGCATGAAGTCCACCTTAAACACGATGGACACTTTCGATACGACGGGCTATAACGCGATTTTTAACGTGAAAAGACTGTTCGTGCGTAAGGCACAATGCCATTTCGGTTGGGATTGGGCGCCGAAAATTTGCGCCTACGGTATTTGGGAGGACGTATATCTGGAATACGGCGATCGTTGTAAAATCGATAACGTATACGCGGTTGCGGACGACGAGGGGAACGCGACGTTTTTTACGGAATTGAATTACAACATATTCTCTGCCGTGGACGAGAGCGGTAAAAACGCAAACGGCATTTTAGTGGAAGCACGGGACGATAAATTGCATTATTCGTTGTCTGAAACGCCGTTCGGCGATACGTATACGACGAAAACGTTTGCCATTTCCGGTAAAAAGAATTTCGCTTGTTTCCAAGTGAAAGAACCGCAGCTTTGGTGGCCGATCGGCTACGGGGAGCAGCCTTTGTACAATTATAAAATCGAGTTGGAGCGCGACGGAAAGATTATCGGGACGAAAACCGGACGCATAGGTTTTAGAAGCGTTAAGCTCTTGCAGAAACCGAAAGGAGACGATTTCCTCGGTTACGAGCTGGAAATCAACGGTAAGATTATTTTTGCGCGCGGCTCGAACTGGATCCCCGTGGAATGTTTCACGGGTGTCGTGGAGGACGAAAAATACGATAAGCTGACGGATTTGGCGGTGCGTTCCAACCATAATATGCTGCGTGTTTGGGGCGGCGGTATTTACGAAAAGGACGTTTTCTATGATTTGTGTGACGAAAAGGGTTTGCTCGTTTGGCAGGATATTATGCTTGCGTGCGGCGATATTCCCGAAGATTGTCCGGCGTGGGTGGATAATATGCTCGCCGAAGTGGAATATCAGGTAAAGCGTTTGAGAAATCACCCTTCGCTCGTCTATTGGTGCGGCGGTAACGAAAAAACGGGCAGCTACGGCAGACATATTACAAGGGGCGACTTTTTCGTCGATATTACGTTGCAGGGATTGATCTCGAAACTCGATAAGACTCGTCCGTATGCGCGTCAATCGCCGTGCAGTTATACGGATATTGCACAGGACGGTAACTCGGGCGAGAGTCACCACAACTCGTTCGAGCGTAGTTTGCTCGAAGGTGTAGACAAATACAGAAGTCTGGTTGCTGAAAAGCGCGTGCCGTTTATTTCCGAATCCGCGATTATGGGTCCGAACAGCGTCGAAACGAACAAAAAAATCTATCCTGCGGATAAGCTTTGGCCGATGAACGATATGTGGGACGATCGCTTGATGGAAAACCCTTACGGGATCGTGCGGTTGACTTTTGCGCAGCGTCAGATGAAATATGCCGAGGATATGTACGGCAAAGTAAAAAATTTGGAAGACTTTACGGCGAAGGGAATGCTTATGCATGCGGAGGCTATGCGCGCGGAATCGGAATTCGCACGGTCGGGCGAGGGCGTTACCTCGGGCTTTATGGCTTGGATGTACGGTGATATCTGGCCTTCGGGCAGCTGGTCCGTCGTGGATTATTGGTGCGAACCCAAAGAAGTGTATTACCAAATGAAGCGTTCGTTCGCACCTCGTTTGGTGACGTTTGTACAGAACGCAACGGGCAAGACGGAGCTGGTGGTCGTGAACGACACGAGGTCGCCTTATTCGACGGAAGTACGTTACGGCGTTAAGACCTTCGACGGAAAAACACTGTATGAAAAAACGACGTCGGTACAGGCGGCGGAAGGCGTGCCGTATACCGAAGAGGTCGCTTTCGATTGCGACAGAGCGGACGTGTATTTGTTTGCCGAATATACGGAAGACGGAGAAAAGAAGAAAAATCTGTATTCGCCGAAGATGTGGAGCGGCGTTGCTTTTAAGAGCGATTATGCGGTGTCCGTGGAAAAGACGGGAGCTTGTGCCGCACTGGTGAAGATTAAGGCAAACGCGTTTGCAAAATCGGTATTCGTTTCTTTGAAAGACAATTATAAGTATTTGTATTCGGATAACTATATCGACGTGGAAGCAGGGGAAGAGCGCGTCGTGACGATCGTTTCGACGGAGCCGATCGACGAAAACGAGATTTGCGTGACGGACTTTGCGAAAATGACGGGCAACGTATGAAAAATATAGCGTAAATGCTTTTAACGACGGCAATTTCCGTCAAAGCGGTTTGCATGGCGAACGTATCGCCATGCGGATACGCTATCGGAGATTTTGCAGCGGATAGAAAAATAATCGTTCGGTTTTGTCGGACCGAACGAAACGAAAGGAGTATTCGTTTCTTATGAATTCTTTTATTGCGGATTCATCGCAACAAGCGCACGATTTAACTTTTCATTTGATTCATCGGGACTACCCGAGATTGCATACGCACGATTATTGGGAATTTTTGGTGATTGTTTCCGGGGTGTATAAGCACACGTTGAACGGCGAAACAAGCGTCGTGAACAAAAATCAGGCTTTTTTAATTCGTCCGCAGGATTGTCATTCGCTCGTGTACGTGTCTTCCTCTTCGGACGGGCAGAGCAATTTGAATATTTTGATTCGGGAAAGTTTGGTCAAGGAGGTTTGCTCGTTTTTGTCCGAAGGACTTTACGAGCAGCTTACTACGGCGCAAAAATTGCCTATTTTGTTGGAAAATTCGCACTTAAAGGAGCTGTTTAACTATACTTCCCTGCTGCAGATGTATTTGCACGACGACGAGAAATACGATTTGCTGTCGAGAATGATCGTTTTTTACATTTTGGAAAAGATCGTGAAACTCAATCAATTTACGGATAAGGACAAACCGGAATGGTTGCGGAATCTGTTGCAGGAGATTAATTCTTCGGAAACGTGTTGCTTTACGATAGAAAATTTGTTGGAAAAGACCAATTACAGTCACTCGTATTTTACTCGACAATTCACGAAATATATGGGCGTTTCTCCGATTAAGTATTTGACGGAAATGAAAATGGTTCGGGCAGGCAATTTCTTGATTCATTCCAATATGTCGATCATCGAAATCGCTTTCGCGCTCGGATATACGAATCTGAGTCATTTCAATCATACGTTTAAGGAATATTATCAAATTTCGCCGACACAGTATCGCAAGGAGCATCAAAACCTGCACTGACGGTTGCCGCATTATGCGGAGAAACGCAGTAAAACGGAAAGGGGAAATTTGTAAAAATTGCCTAAAAAAGACAAGAAAACTATATAAAAGCCAACGAAAAAGTCAAAAAAGTACAAGTTGATAATAAAAAAGGACAAGACGAGTACTATATTGTCTGTTAAAATATATATAAAGAAACGCTATGAAAACGTTTTCGTGTCGTAAAGCTTGTTTTTTGCGGTGCGAAACGAGGACATAAAAAAAGATAAAAAACTCTTTGGAGGAATGGTGTAAAATGAAGAAAAAATCTTTAATGGCATTACTTTCGATTGTGTTTATCGCTTCGGCAACGTCTTGCGGCGGTACGCAAGTGGGCGGCGGTGAAGACACGGAAGGAAAAACGACGATTCAAGTGGCGACGTACAACGGCGGTCTCGGTATGGACTGGTTGAAAGACGCCGCGAAGCAATTTGAAGAATTGTACAAAGACGCGAGCTTCGAAACGGGCAAGACGGGCGTTTCCGTAAAAATTTCCGAGTGCGAAGGCGGCGATATGCTTGCGACGAGAACGTTGAACAAAGACGTATATTTGACGGAAAACGTGGACTATTTCACGCAGTACGTAAACAAGGGCAAGTTGGCGGACATCAGCGACGTTGTCACGGAAAAGTTGACGGAGTTCGGCGAAAGCAAGAGCATTTCGGATAAGTTGGACACTTCTATGAACAGCTACCTTACCGCAAAAGACGGGAAGTATTATGCAATTCCCTTCTACGACGGTATCTACGGTTTTATTTATAACGTGGATATGTTTGAAGAAAACGGTTGGTTCTTTGACGAATCGGGCAATTTTACTTCCACCGATAAGTCGAAAGGGATCGACGGCATTGCCGGAACGTACGACGACGGTTTGCCGCAGACGTATTCTCAGTTTGAGAAATTGATCGCACAGATTCGCGACAACAGCGACAAAACGCCTTTCCTTTACGGTTTGGACGTACAAGATTCCTATACCAATCGTGCGATGATCAGTTTCTGGTCGGACTACGAAGGAAAGGACAAGATGGACGTGAACTATTCGTTGAGCGGCAACACGGATATTATCGAATCGTTCGACGCGGACGGAAATCCCGTAATCGGCTACAAGAAAATCGACGTGGACAACCACAGCAAGTTGCAACAGCAACCAGGTAAATATTATGCTTTGAAATTCTTGGACGATATTCTTTGCGGCGACACGAAAAACTATCAAGCGGTTGCGGCAGGGTATTCCCAAGCGCAGTTCAACTTCATCGCGGGCGATTTGTCTACGACGAAAGGCGCGATGCTGATTGACGGTATTTGGTGGGAAAACGAAGCGGAGATCGCAGGACACTTCGACAGCGTTTCCAAGCAGGACTACGGTTACGACGCTTCGCAAGGTTCTTATCGTGCCACGCAACATTACGCGTTTATGCCTATTCCTCAGGTAGACGCGGTGGCTAAGACGGACGGTAGCCATAAGCAGACGTTGTTCTCCTTGAACTCCTCCTATTGCTTTATCGCTTCGGAAGTATCCGGCGCAAAGTTGGACGTTTCCAAGAAATTCTTGCAATTCTTGCATACGGACGCGCAGTTGTCTGCGTTTACGGTGCGTACGTCCATTACCCGTTCGTTGAATTACACGATTTCCGAAGAACAGAAAGCGCAAGCTACGCCTTACGGTCAATCGGTTATCGAAATGAAGAATTCTTCCGATATCGTATACCCGTATTCCGACGCGGAATACTTCATCAACAATTCGGCACAGTTCTCCGAAAGCGCATGGGTTTGGAAAGCAAGAGTGGATACTAAACAGGTAATCAGTCCGTTCGAAGAATTCAAGAATAACAATATGGACGCAAGAAAGTATTTCGAAGGATTATTGGCAGCCCATTAATTGAGGTGACGCAATGAAGGGAACATTTGAAAACAGAGGACAACGGAATACGTTAAAGCAGAGAAAAGTCGATAAAGATTTGATTTTCTATTGTATTTTCCTTGCTTTTCCTCTGTTGCAATTTTGCATTTTTTATATCGGCGTAAACTTGAACAGTTTTTCGTTGGCGTTTAAGAAATACGACGTTATGAAAGATCAGTATAACTTGGCAGAGCCGCTTTTCAGCAACTTCACCAGAATGTGGACGGAATTGACGAAAACGTCTTTGCTTGCCGACGCCTTGAAAAATTCGTTGATCGTATGGTTGTTTTCGACGTTGTTCGGCACGGCGATCGCCTTTATCTTTTCTTACTATATTTATAAAAAGAGATTGATGGGAAAGGCGTTCCGATTCGTCTTGTTTTTGCCGACGGTATTACCTTCCGTGTTGATGGTCATTATGTTTAAGTTTTTTGCCAACGAAGCCATACCGCTCGTTTGGGCAGAGTTAACAGGAGAAGCCATCGACGCGATTATGGATATTCCCGACGTGCGTTTTCCCGTAATCGTATTCTACTCGGTGTGGATAGGTTTCGGTACGCAGGTGTTGTTGTATACGGGCACGATGGAACAAATTTCTCCTTCCGTCATCGAGGCGGGAGATTTGGACGGCACGACGCCGCTTACGGAAATTTGGTATATTGTTTTACCGGAAATTTTGCCGACGTTGGAAACGTTTTTGATTGCCGGCGTCGCCACGATATTTACCAATCAGGCGAATTTGTACAGTTTTTACGTTACGAGGGCGCAACCGAAGGATTACACGATCGGGTATTACTTATTCTATCTGGTCAACAACAGCGACTTCGGCTTATTGGAATATCCTTACGCCAGCGCGCTCGGTTTGGTTTGTACGGCGATTGCGTTGCCGTTGACGTACGGCATTAAAAAGCTTTTGTCGAAAGTGCGGGGGGATTGATATGGATGCATTGAATAACAATAGTCAAAAGACACAAAAGAAACGCTTCCATACGCACCCGTTTTTCGTGGTATTGTTCGTCTTTTTGGTGTTATATACCGTTACGTTGTTTTTACCTTCCGTGTGGACGTTATTGACTTCGTTGAAAGATCCCGACCTCTACAAATGGGGCGGATTGAAAAACGTTTTGGGCTTTCCCGAAAAGATTTCTTTCGACAATTTCGTAAACGCGTATAAGTATTTTAGCATTGAAAGATCCGTAGGCACGGCAACGTATTCCTTTAATATGTTGGATATGTTCGGGAACTCTATCGTGTATTCGATAGGCTGTGCTTTAACGGGTACGCTGACGCCGTGTATCACGGCATATCTCGTCGCGCGTTATCGTTATAAATTCGGTCGGTTCATTTATGCGCTCGTCATAGTCGTTATGGCACTTCCCGTCGTAGGTTCGTTGCCGTCGGAAATAGAGGTGACGAAGGCGTTGGGATTGTTCGACAGCTTTTTAGGTTTGTTCATCATGAAAGCGAATTTCCTCGGCGTGTATTTCCTTGTGTTTTATGCGCAGTTTCAGGCAATTCCTTACGACTATACCGAAGCTGCGAAAATCGACGGCGCTTCGAATTTCAGGGTGATGACGCAAATTATTTTACCCCTTGCGTCGAGTACGATTTTTACCGTATTTTTGCTTTTGTTTATACAGTACTGGAACGATTATCAGATCCCGATGGTCTATTTGGAAACGAAGCCGGTCATCGCATACGGTATGTTCGAGTTTTCCAGGAAGACCGCGGGGGCGGTCAGCAACACGCCGACGAAGCTTGCCGGGATCGTATTGATGGCATTGCCTATCGTTTTGTTCTTTGCCGTGTTTAGCAAAAAGTTGATGGTGAATATTTCCATCGGCGGTATTAAAGGTTAAAGATATAGGAGATTAAGATGAAAAAGAGAAACAAAATCGCCGTATCCGTTTTGGCGGGTATCCTTGCGATCGGTTGTTGCTTCACGGGCATATCGCTCGCCGTTACCGCGGAAAACGCACGCGTGACGTCACTTATCGAAATTCCCGAAACGGCGTACGTCGGAGAGAAAATTTCCGTTCCCGAAACGGTAGAAACGGACGGTTCGACGAAAAACGCGGACGTAAAAATTACCGCACCGGACGGGAGTACGTATACCGGGAAAGAAATTGTTTTGAACAGTGCCGGGAAATACGTTTTCGAATATTTCGTCAACGGTCGGGTCGTTAAGACGGATACGTGTATGTGCGTACGTCGTCCGCAGGACTTTTTCGAAACGAACAAGTTCGCGGAGTGTATCGGTGTGGAAGAATTTCAGTACGACAACTCTTACAAAGGTTTGAAATACAGCGTTTCTAAGGGTGCGGAAATTTCTTTTTCCAGAGAATTGGATATGACGGAGTTCACCAAGGACGACGTTTTGTTGGAATTGTTGGTAGAGCCTTCCGTGATGCGCGAGGCGGATTTCGGGAATTATACGATTACGTTTACGGACGTCGAAGACGAAAATTCCACGTTATCGTTGTATATGACGGACAGTACGCTTTCGGCTTGCGACGGTATGGCAACGTACGTACGCGCAGGCGGTAACGGTCAGCTCGCCGGCGGTTGGGCATACAGCGGTTCGACTTATAAGTTCGAAACGATCAGCATTTACGGCACGCCGTTGCGGAGCAGTTTCCGCGCGATTATGAATTCGGAACAGCTTTCTTTGAAGCTGTTTTACGACGATGAGGAACACGCCGTGTACGGATCGTACGGGTTCGACTATCGTACGCTCGGGAAAATCCTGATTGCGGATTTAGACGACGTTTCGGTGTTCGGTTCTTCGATATGGGAAGGTTTTACCAGCGGCAAAGTCCGTATGAGTATCACTTTCGACGGCTTTAACAGCGATAAAAACGGTACGTTCATGCTTTTGCAATGCGGCGGATTCGATTTGTCGCAGGAGAGTTTCTCCGATACGAAAGCCCCCGAGATTACGGTGGATTTCGGTGGCGAAAAGGGTGCGCCCGATTCCGTAGTCGGTTATACGTATACGATTTTCGACGCGTTTGCGAATGACGACTTCGACGAAACGGTAACCGTCGAAACGAACGTGCGGTATACCAATCCCGTCAGCAATATTTCTTCGGACGTTACGACGGACGGAAAAACGTTTAAGACCAATCGTAACGGTATTTACACGATTACGTATACGGCATGCGACCTTTCCGGAAACCGCGCGACGGAAGAAGTAACTTTCTTCTGTGCGGGGGAGGAACGCGTGGTGTGCGTGGAAACGACGGAGGAGCCTCGTACGGTTTCTCTCTACGACAAAGTTACCGTTGTCGGCACGGAGAGCGTTACGGCTTGGGGCGGAAACGGTAGCTTGGACGTAACTTGTCGCGTATACGATCCCGACGGCAAAGAGACGGAGTTGACGCAGAATAGCTTCGTGCCGACGAAAATCGGTACGTATTACGTGACGTATTCCGCAACCGATTACTTCGGTGTGGTCGGGGAAGCGAAAATAGCCGTCGAGGTAAAGCCTTTGACGAAACCCGTATTTATTAACGGCGCGCAGTTGCCTCGCGTATTGATCTCCGGATTCACTTACGAATTGCCGCAACTCGACGCGAAGGAATGCGTCGGCAATTCGATTTCCGATGCGGAAGTGGAAGCCTACGTGAACGGAACGAAAACGAAAGGTTCGTTTATCGCACCTTCGACGGAGGTTGCGACCATTACCTATAAAGCCGCGGGAAAGAGCGGTACTTCGGACGTATTGACTTATACCGTACCCGTCGTAAACGGGAACGGAGGAAAGGATCAGGCGGCGTATTTCTATACCGACGCTTTGCAGGTAACGGAAGCGCAGTCTTACGTGGAGCTTTCCGCAAAGGCGGACGGCAGCGCGGTATTCGCAAATCCCTTGAACGCAGCGTCGTTCAGCGTGGATATGGCGTTTGCGGACGATAAAACGAATTTCGAGGCGTTGTATATCACCTTGCAATCCGTAAAAAATCCTTCTCAAACGTTGACTTTCCGCTTACATTTTGACGGAAAAAACATTACCTTGGAAACGCCGGACGGTACGCGTACGGCTTTGGATAAGAAAGGGGATTCCTTCTCGCTCAAATTCAACAATTCCGATTTGTTGATTCTCGATTGCAACAACGTATCGGTCGGGCTTGCTCGGACGGACGACGACGGCAATGCGTTTACGGGCTTCGACGGCGCCGTATGGGCGGAATTCCGTTTCGTCGGCGTGACCGGCGACAGCGCGTTGCGTTTCACGGGCTTGAACAACCAGAATCTCGGTTATCGTAAAGCGAACGCCGCAGATGCGAAAGACGATATCGAACCGCAGATCGTTTTGGGCGGCGAATACGTCTATAAACAAATGCACCGCGACACGTTAACGATTTATTCGGCGAATGCCTACGACGTCTTGGGCGAAATTAAACAATTTACCGTCCGCGTGACGGCGCCCGACGGAACGACGGTGTTACAGAATCTTTCGGCTGCGGATACGTATGAAGTGCAGTTGGATCAAATCGGTGTTTATCGTATCGTATATACGGCGGTCGATTCCAACGGGAATACGGCAAATGCGGGTGCGACGGTAGAAGCTACGGATAACACGCCTCCCGAATTAAACGTAAATTTGAGTAAGATTAAGACGATTTGCAAGGTCGGCACGAAGGTGGAACTTCCTAAGATTACCGTTTCGGACGATACGGACAGCGTATACTACGACGTGTACTTGCAGATGCCGGACAACGCTTTGCGACTCCTCGTATACAGCGAAAACGGCAACGAGCGTTCCTTTATCTCCGAGTACGGCAGCGCGTTTGCCGTGGGGGACAGAAGCTTCAAATTGAACGCTGTCGGGAAATACATTTTGACCGTGATGGCTTACGACGGAAACTTCAATTTCGTCACAAGCTCCGTTGAAATCACGGTGGTAGAGTGAGGGAAAATATGAAACGTAAATTATTCAATCAAATACTTGTCGGCGTAACGCTGACTTCCCTTATATTTACTTCGGGTTGTCAGTGGGGGGAAACGTTGGTTCCGCCCACGGAAACGCCTTTGGTTTCGAGCGGCTACAAGATCGTGGAAAACGGCATGTCGGAATATCAAATCGTTTTACCGGAGGAATCGAAGGTGAACGAATACACGGCTGCGCAAGAATTGCAGACGTTCCTTAAAAAATCTTCGGGGGCGGAGCTCCCGATCGTGACGGACGGCGAGGTGTCCTCGGATATGCCCGTTATCAGCATCGGGGAAACGACTCTGGCGGCGCGGAAAAACATCGGCGTGTCAGGGATAGACTTGGCTTCTTCTGCGTATAAGATTAAGACGGAAGGCGAATCTTTGTATATTCTTTCCGACGAACACGGCACGGGCGAGGGCTGCATTTACGGCGTGTACGACCTGTTGGAGGACGTCATCGGTTGGTGTGCGTATGCGGCGGACGAAATCGTATACGAGGAAAAGAGCAACGTAGAATTGTACGTTTACGACGAAATCGTTCGGCCTACGTTCGACCGCAGATCCATTTCCTATTTGGATATCAACAACAACGAAACGTATCGTCGCAGAATGCGTTTGATCAATCAGTATAACAATGATTTTTGGTGCAATCCTTTGTTCGGACATTCGCAAATCAGCAATTTGTTGAAGAAAGAATACTACTTTGCCGACCATAAATACGGTTCTACGAAAGAAG
The DNA here is from genome assembly GCA_964515795.1 of uncultured Clostridia bacterium. Classification (GTDB taxonomy): domain Bacteria; phylum Bacillota; class Clostridia; order Christensenellales; family Borkfalkiaceae; genus Scatosoma. Next base: position 13,775 of record CAZEVL010000008.1, read on the forward strand.
TGGAAGAAAACGGAACGACCGTTACCGTGCCGAACCATTGGTACTCGAACTCCGGCGAACAGCTTTGTTATACGGGCGGCGAGGAAATGGAACAGGAAATGGCGAAGGTGTTGTACGAATATATTAAATTGTATCCGAACGCAACCTACTTCATGTTGGGGCAGGAAGATACGAAATCGTATTGTTGGTGCGACCGTTGTAAAGCCGCTATGAGCAGTTGGGGTTACAACCAAACCGGTTTGGAAATCGCTTTCGTCAACCACGTTATCGAAATCATCGACGAGTGGGTTAAGACGGATTATCCCGAAGGCAGAGATCTGCGTTACGTTATTTTCGCTTATCACGACACAATCGTACCTCCCGTCGTAACGGAAAACGGGGAAACGAAAGCATTCAGCGAAAGCGTTGTCCCGAATAAGCAAATGTACGTGTATTTCACCCCCATCGAAACGAACTATTCAGCGACGTTGGAAGAGGTGGAAAACGAAGAAGTATTGAAGAATTTGCGCGGTTGGTATTCTTTGTTGAACAACGAGGACAGATTGATCGTGTATACCTACGATACGAACTTTTCTTATTATTTCTATAATTTCGACAACTTCGACACGTTCCGTTCTCAGTTAAAGACGTATTCGGAACACGGCGTCGGATACATGTATTCGCAAGGTTCGGTTTGGACGAATCAATGTACGTTCCAAGAAATGCGTATTTTCGTGGAATCGAAACTGATGTGGAACATCGATTTGTCTTACGACGATCTCGTTAACGAATTTATGTCCGCATACTATAAAGACGCGGCGTCTGCGGTGCGGAAATATTACGATTTGACAAGAAGACGTTATAAACAATGCGAAACGCTGTCGGAAATGGATTTTGACAGCATTTACGCGAATATCGGCGGAAAAGAAATCTGGACGACCGCCGTGGTGTCCGCTTTCGACGGCATTTTCAGCGAAGCGTATGCCGCTCTCGAACATTACAAGACGGAAGATCCCGAATTATACAAAACGCTTACGGCACGCATAAAGCGTTTGGAATTGACGGTAACGTATACAAAACTGAAAAATTACCGCGCGAACTATTCGCAAGCGGAAATCAACCGTTTGGTAGACGAATTTAACCAATACACTTCGTTGTACAGCATTTTGGATTATAAAGAAGAATATTCTTGTTCCGGTATGTTTGACGGATATCGCAAATAAAGGAGGCATACGGTGAAAAAAGAATTGTTAAAAAAGATGACTGCGTGTCTGCTTTGCGGATTGCTGTTCGCGTCCACGGCTACGGCTTGCGATTTTTTCGATCGCGGCAATTCCTCCGATACTTCGGTTTCCGACAGCTCCGACAACGTAGAAGAAACGGGAAACGTCGTGCTTTCGGAACGCAACGTGACTTTGTCTATCGGCGAAAGTTTCGTCTTGACGGCTACGGTGTTAGACGGAAGTTCTTCCGCGCTTACATGGTCGTCGAATAACGCGTCGGTGGTGTCGGTGGACGCCAACGGCACGTTGACGGGGCTTAGCGCGGGTATGGCGGTCGTAAAAGTCGTTACGGAATCGGGCGATCGCGCTATGTGCAGCGTAACGGTCACGAACGACCAAACCAAGAACTTCCTTTCCCTTTCGTTCGGCAACGAATCGCTGTCTTTGTACATCGGCGAAACGTTCCGTATGCCCGTGACGGCGCGTTACGGGAAACAGCAACCGAACGTTTCTTTGCAGTGGATCAGTGCAAACCCTGCCGTGGCTACGGTAGACGCAGACGGCGTCGTTAGTGGCAAAACTGCGGGTTCGACCGAAATCAGCGTCACGGCTTCCTATTTGGATACGACGGCAACGGGTAAATTTACGGTTACCGTGCACGAGGGCGAAGTGACGATCAATCCCGATTTCGCGGTCGGGGAAATCATCGAAGGCGACACGCTCGATTTGAAAATTTCCGTTTTCGACGCAGGCGTTGCGACGGACGATTATACGGTGAGCTATCTTTCTTCCGATACGACAATCGCGACGATAGACGGTTCTTCGTTGCAGGCGGTAGGGCACGGCGACGTGCAAATCACCGTAATCTGTCAAACGGGCGAGGAAACTTATCGTTTCGTGCAGTCCGTGCATATTTACGGTAAATTCGCCGTAGAGTACTACGACGGCGGCGTTTTAGACCATACGGAGTACGTCCGTTACGGCGAAAAAGTATCGATCGAGTTTGAAAAAAAATCAAACGATAGCCGTACGTTTAAGTATTATGCGGTAGACGGAATAAAGACCGCCGATACAAGCTTTATCATGCCCGACGCCCCCGTCCGTGTCGACGCACGTTACGTCAACGATACCGACGACAATTTCTCTGGTTGGTTTTCGGACGGTACGCTGTTCTATAACAAAGGCAGCGTGACGTTTACGGCGGCGGAACAGCTCCCTCTCGGAACGGACGACAGCAAAGCTTACGGCGCAGGCGCGGTTCGCCTCGATTCTCCGAATTGGGGTTCGGTACAGTTCGATTTCGAAAAATCGGTGGAAATCACGGCGAACGGCGTGTTGAAACTTCGCATATATCGTCCCGCCGAAACGAGTATTATCTATTTCGGCAACGATACGAAAGACGCGTCCGTGTGGGCGGGTAACCCTTCTTCGTTGGAAGAACGCATACCTTATCGTTACGAAACGGCGGCGGACTGTTGGACGGAATTGACCATTCCTTTGACCGCCTTCGGCGAAATCGGCGAAAAACTCGCTTGCATGAGTATTGCTTGTTCCGGAAACAATTTCATCTATATCGATGAAATCAGTGTAAAATAAAAATAATTTAGGAGGAATCTTATGAGAAAAATTTCCAAAAAACTTATTGCCGTTCTTGCGGTAATGACAATGTCCATGACAACGGTTGCGATGACCGGTTGCGGTTTGCTCCCCGGGTTCGGCTCCGAAGAGAGCAGCAGCGGTTCGGCTTCCTCGTCCGTCGTCGAAAGCAGCAGCAACAACGAAAACAGCGGTAGCGGCAACAGCTCGGCGGAGGCGACGGAATATACCGTAACGTTCACGGCGACGGGGTTGACCGCACCCGAAGCACAGACCGTAGCGAAAAACGGCAAAGTAGCCGATCCCGGCGCTTTGACGAAAAAGGCAACCGACGCGAAAACGTACGAATTCCTCGGCTGGTTTGCGACCGGTTCGGATACGGCGTGGGATTTCGACACGGACACGGTTACCTCGAATCTTACTTTGGAGGCACGTTTCACCGAAAAAACGCGTCAGTACGACGTAAAGGTAACGCTCAACGGCACGGAAAATACGTATAAGGTGGACTACGAAGGCACTTTGACGAAGGAAATGCTCGGCGAATTGCCCACGCGTACGGGTTACGAGTTGGTATTCTATAAAAACGGCGCGGAATACGCGTTCGACGACCTCGTTATGGGGGATTTGAGCATTACGCTTACGACGGCTTGGAAAATGAACGCCAAGGCAATCGCATACGACGAAAGTGCCGACGGCATTCTCACGAATTGGCGTTTCGTTGCGGAAGCGGAAACGCACGACGGCGCGCTTTGCTCGATTGCGTACGATACGACGGAAAAACGCGACGGCGAGAGCGGTTCGGTAAAAGTTACCGCGGCTTGGTGTTCCGACGAAGGGCATAAAGGTTCGCCTGCGGAATTGACCCTCGGCAACGTTTCCCTCGAAGAGAACGATATGGTATACTTCTATATCAAGACGACGGCACCCACGTCCGTTTGGTTCGGGAACTATTACGACAATCATCGTTTCGACGTGACGACGACAGGTGAATGGTTGAAAGTGACGTTGCAAAAGAAAGCGGATAAATCCGTAGACGTAACGATCGGCGGTACGCTTATCAACTATCCTACGACGGCGGAATACGGCGAAAGCAAGGATTGGACGAATTTGAACACGTGGAACCTTATGCTCCTTGACAGAGACGACAAATTCGAGGCGACGCGCGGTCAGCAATACAACGTATATCTCAGCGCGGTGTATGCGGTTTGTAGCTATATGCCTCGTGCCAACGCCGTTTTGGCTACGCTTCCCGAAAGTGTGGACGATGTGGATTACGACAACGCGCAGAGCGTTTTGGATACTATTACGAAATACAACGCAATAGTGGAAAAATACTTCTCCGAAGACGAAAAAGCGGCTGTTCCCGAAATTGTCGCACAGTTGAAAGCGAAAGCGGAAGAAAAAATCAACGACCGCGCGCATATCGCCGAAACGATGGTGGATAACTTGACGGCGAAAGAGGATATCACCGAGGAAAACAAGACCGCGACGTTGAACGCGCTTGTGGATTATTTGAACTACGTGGAAAAGAATTTCACGGAAGAGGAAAAAGCGGACTATACCGAACCCGAAAAGGTTACGAAATTAAGGGCGTACTTCTCCGGTAAGAAATACGAAACGGCGTTGAACAACGAAAATATTACGACGGATATGAGCAACGTCGGCACGTGGAACGTAGAGGGTTGGTATCAAGACAGCGAAAGTACGGTATTTACTTCAGCTTGGAAGTTCGAAGGTTCGGCTGAGCAGTCCTCGATCACTTTGCCGAAATTCAATTACAGCTTCTTTGCCAAGGTGGAATTCGGTCTGCATTCGGCAAACGCCTCTACTACGTATTCGTATAGCGTATACGGAACGGATATCAGCAGTGAGAAAACGAACTTCTTGTTCCAAGTTGTAGGCGGAAAATTGAACGTATACGTTTGGCACGCCGAATTGCTTGTTACCGTCAACCTTTCGGAAGAGGTGTTGAACGGCACGGAAGGTTTGAAGATCGATTTGAATAAAGGCGGTTACGGTTGGGCTGTCGTTACCAATATTCGCGCGACGATGAAGACGGCGATTTACGAAGGCGACCATCTGGAAACGGAACAAACGCTTTTGAAGGCGTTGCCCGAGGCAAGCGCAGTTACGGAAGATAACAAGACTACCGTATATGCGGCTTTGGTGGAATATCTTACTTACGTAGAAACGAGATTTACGACGGAAGAAAAGGCGAAGTATACGCAACCGCAAAAAGTTACCGATTTGAAAACGTATTTCGCGACGGCGTTTGTACACACCTATACGTCGGGAAACAACGTGAGCGTCAATAAGACAACGTCTTTAAGCGTAGAAATAAAAGCAGACAATTGGTATCAGGACGACCATGGAAACGCATACGGCGGATTCAACAACGTAGTATTCGACCAAGGCGACGGTACGTACGAAGTTTCTTTGCCGAAGCTTTGCTATAATATTTACAGCGAAGTATCGTTCGGGTTCTACGGTTCAACGGTAGGTACGCTGACGTATAAAGTCGGGGATTCGGCTGAAATAACGCCTGCCGGCGGTGGTACGTTCTATACTTGGGTAATTAAAGACGGAACGTTGACCATTCACTTGATGAATAACGGCACGCCCGAAGGCGTCATTGCGACGGTAGAGTTGAGCGAAAACGTGCTTAGCGGCGCAGAAAGCTTGAAAGTTACCGTAGAGGAAAGCGGTTGGGGCTGTTTACAGTTCTCGCATATCATCGGTATTTTCTAAAAATATTTATTTGTAAGGAGTTTGAAAGTGGACGGTAAAGTAAAATACGTCGGTTTGGAAATCGAAGTAACGTACTTTTTCGATACGGATATTATATGTAATTCTCCTACGGGAAACGATCCTTTCGACGACGATTATAAGGATCCGAATTGGAATTAAGATCCATAAAAAGGAGAGAATGTTGTGAGATTGAAGAAAACGGTATTGACAATCTGTTCAGCAATCTTCGTTACGGCATGCGCAATGGGGGCGGCGTCTTTGACGAACGCTCCCATGCAGGCTTTTACCGCAACTGCGGCGGAAACGACGACGAACGTAAAAGTAGAAAACGTTTCGTTGTTGCGTGGCGAAGGTACGGGGACAAATAACAAACAGGCAAACGGTATCTACTTAAAGGCGGATAAAAACAGCGCGCCGTACAGCGGCGATTGGACGGCGAGATACGGTTCGGATACGGCGTTAAAAATCAACGGGGAAGCGAAAAACGCGACGTTGATTCATTACGGCGATAGCAGTTATTTCATCGAGGGAATCGGCGTGCAAGACGGCGACGTCCTCGAAATAGAGGGTACGTTTACGGGAAATCAAGGCGCGGCGGTAGGCTCGTCCGTTACGTTCGATTACGTGACGTATACGTACAAGAAAGGGTATTGGTTCGGCAACGAAAACGACGTGGTCGTAACGCCTACGTTGTTGACGAAATCGGCGGATAGAGGTTTGTATTTCGCGATTTCGCCGAATGAATTTCCGTCGGACAGTTTGAATTGGTCGGAAAGACTTTACCAAGACCGAGAAGGCGATAATAAGGAAACGGCGGTACATTATCAGGGTTCTTTCGAAGGGACGCTTTTGAACATGCCGCTGATAAAGCTTTCGGATACGGAATATTATTTGGCGATTTCCGACGTGGCGACGGATCCTTCGAGCTTTTCCGCTCAAGCAGGGGATATTTTGTCCATAGACGGATATTTCTTCTACGGAGATAAGGCGATGTATATTACGCCCGTATCGTATACGTACGACGGGGTGGCTTGGTCGCAGATTTTCGCACCCGAGTTGACGGTGACGAATCGGGAAACGGTCGTTTCCTCCAACGTCATCGACGTGTACCCGGGGACTTCCGTAGACGAGCTTCGCTTTACTGCGGAACAAGGCACGGTTACGGTGACGTATCCCGACGACGCGACGGAAAACGGGGCGTTCGTCTGTAAAAACGGCGTCGCACACAGCGAATACGTCGTAAAGATCGAAATCGCGTTAAACGGCATTCGTTACGAGGAATACAGGACGTTGCGCGTCGGATATCCTTCTTTTGAAATGGAAAACGGTGCGGCGGTACGTTTGCGCGAGGGCAGCAACGGGCTTCGGTTCATCGCGGAGATGTCCGCGACGGATCGCAATGCTCTGGATACGGCAAACGCAACGTACGGGTTTATCATCGTGCCGAAAGACTACGTGACGACCGGGTACGAGTTGACTGCGGAAAACGTATTCGGGGCGAACGCGGTGTATTCCGAAACGAAAGTAAACGGAAAGAAGTTGATGCTGCATTTCACCGATTTGCAGCCCGACGATATCGACGGCGACGGAAAGTACGAGTTGAACGCCTCGATCGTGAATATTCTCGATGCGAATCTTACGAGAGAATTTATCGGGTTTGCTTATGCGAAGGTAAACGGGAAGTACGTATTTTCTTCGTATTTCGACGGAAACGCGGAAAACAACACCCGTTCCATGTATTACGTGGCGCAAAAGGCGATTGCCAATCGGGAACAGGCGGAAACTTTGCAGACGTTGTATATCGACAGATACGCAGATGTCTTGTCGGAACATAGCGTTACGTATACGGTAAATTATACGGTAAACCATATCCGTACGGGCAACGGCAAAACTTTGACTGATACCGTGTATTATCAAGGCGAGTTGAACGCGTCGGTGAACGTTACGCCGTACTCGTTCGACGGGTATACCTGCAAGACGGATTCGATAACGGTTACGCTGTATGCAAACAAGGAAAACGTTATCAATCTTTTCTATACTTCGGACGTCGAGGCGGAAGAATCGTTCGAAATTACGGCTTGGCACGCGCCGAAACTGGACAGTTCTCGCAATTACGACAACGACAACAATCACGCGATTGCGGAAAATATGCACGCGGCAGGGATTACTTCCGTCATCTTGGGCGGACCGAACATGAGTATTCCCACCACCGACGTGGAAGTGGCGGCGTTTAAGAATATCATCGCCGTGTTCTACGCACACGACGTACAGAGTATCGTTGCGTTAAACGGCAGTTGGTTCGATTTCGGAACGAACGATTTGCCCGATTTTACGGGTACGGACGGGTTCCTCGGCTGTTTGGCTTGGGACGAACCGACGAGTGCGGACATTGACGGCGAAACGCTGAAAGCCATGGCGGAGGCGTTCGATCGAAAATACGGCGATACGGCAACGTTTATGGTCAATTTGTTCCCCTCGTACGCGAAAGAGGATTACCTCGGCGGCGGATACGAACAGTACGTAAACGCGTATTGTACGGAAGTTTTATCGAAAATTCAAAACGGTAAGAAATTTATTTCCGTAGATTCCTATCCCATTCGGGAAAACGGTGACTTGAGTACCACGTTCCTGTACGATTTGGCGGTACTGAAATATTACGCGGCGGCGAACGGTGCGGAAGCGCATATCTGCCTGCAATCGTCGGGCTGGAACGAGGGGGATAACTCCAATTCCCGCGCGCCTACGGCGGCGGAAATGCGTATGCAGGCGTATATGGCGTTGGCGTTCGGTATGGATTCCTATTCCTGGTTCACCTATGCGCAATACGAAGGTTTGCAGAACGAAACGCAAGCCCCCGTTTCCAACGGCGGTTCTATGACGGAAACGTACGAAGCCTTGAAAACGGTCAATTCGGAAATTTCCGCGTTTAAGGATCTGTACGCTTCGTATACGTGGAACGGCATTATTTTAGGAAGAAAAAAGCTTACGCAGTATACTGCGTTCAGCAAAGTAACGAACTTTTCCGCATTCAAGAAATATATCAAGTCGGCAAGCGACACGGATTTCTCTTCCGTTTCCGCCGATCAGGATTATTTGATGGGAATTTTGGAAAAGGACGGACAGAAAGCGTACAGCGTGGTGAATTATCGCGCGCCCGACAAGAATACGACGGCGACGATTACCTTGAAATGCAGCGGTTCGAAACAATTTACCGTTTACAGAAACGGCAAGACGGAAATCGTGACGGTGAACGGCAGCGGTTATAAACTGGTTTTGGCGGCAGGAGAAGGCGCGTTTATTACGTCCGAAGTTCCCGAAACGGCTACGTTTAACGTTATGTTCAAAAATTGGAACGGCGAAATTTTGCAAAACGAGAACGTCGCGTTGAACGAAGTACCTTCTTACAAAGGCGCAACGCCGACAAGACCGCAGGTCGGGGACGTCGTTTATAAGTTCGTCGGTTGGGATAAGGAAGTTGTTGCGGCTACGGCGGACGTCGTGTATACGGCGCAATATTTGGTCGGCGAAGATCACGTGAAAAAGGCGGCGACGTTGCTCGACGCGATTCCCGATTACGACGGCGTGAAATCGGATACGGCATATCGGGCGTTGACGACATATCTTGCTTACGTGCGGAAGTATAAGTCCGAATTGGGCGAGTATTCCGAACCGCTTAAAGTTACAAGATGGAAAAATCTGTATGCGGCGCATTTTGTCTACACCTTTACTTCGGGAAACGACGTGACGGTCGATAAAACAACGTCTTTAAGCATAGAAACAAAAGCCGACGATTGGTATAAAGACGACCACGGAAACGCATACGGCGGCTTGCTCAATATAACGTTTGACCAAGGCGACGGCACGTATGAAATAGAATTGCCGAAACTTTGCTACAACAGTTATGACGAAGTATCGTTTAGTGTGTTTACCTCTTCCGCAAATATTGCGTATAAAGTGGGTGCTTCCGAGGAACTTACGGGGGAATCGGATAAGTTCTATACTTGGGTAATTAAAGACGGAACGTTGACTATTCACTTTATAAATAACTACACGCCCGAAGGCGTCGTTGCGACGATACCGTTGAGCGAAAACGTGCTTAGCGGCGAAGAAAGCTTGAAGATTATCGTAACGGAAAGCGGTTGGAATTGTATTTGGGTTTCGCATATCATCGGTATTTTCAATAAGACGGAGCTTGCTACGGACGTTGCCGAAACGATGGCGAATAACTTAACGGCGAAAGAGGATATTACGGAAGAAAACAAGGCTACCGTGTATGCGGCTTTGGCGGAATATCTTACCTACGTCGAAACGAAGTTTACGGCGGAAGAAAAGGCGAACTATACGCAACCGCAAAAAGTTACCGATTTGAAAACGTATTTCGCGACGGCTTTTGTACACACCTATACATCGGGAAACGACGTGACTGTCGATAAAAATGCGGTGGTTTCCGTAGTTGAGAAGACGGATTATTGGTATCAGGACGACCACGAAAACGACTACGGCGGATTCCTCCAAGTAACGTTTGACCAAGGCGACGGCACGTATGAAATAGAATTGCCGAAACTTTGCTACAATATTTACAGCGAAGTATCGTTCGGTTTCTACGGTTCTGTCGGCGATAATTCTTCGATTACGTATAAGGTCGGGGATTCGGCTGAAATAACGCCTGCAGGTAGCGGCACATTTTATACCTGGGTAATTAAGGACGGAACGTTGACCATTCACTTGATGAATAACGGCACGCCCGAAGGCGTCATTGCGACGATACGGTTGAGCGACGCCGTGCTTAGCGGCGAAGAAAGTTTGAAAATTACCGCAACGGAAAGCGGTTGGAGCTGTTTACAGTTCTCGCATATCATCGGTATTTTCTAAAAGAATAGCGGCAATCGTAATAAGAGAAGAAGTTGCGCCGCGCGGTATCGCGCGGCGTGACGTTTATAAAAGCGTTGGCGTATACGGATTGTCGATTTTATGCAAAAGACGAAAAAACGTTTATAAAGTCTTGACAAAAAAAGCGACGATGTTATAATAGAAACGAGAAGACTATTTTCTATCCTATCGTACTTGCATAAAGGCGGTAAGTGGATCGAAAAATAGTAAAAAATTAGGTAGACCATGAAAAACAAAGTAGAAAAATTACAATATATAGCAGATTTTGAAAAGCTCGGTTTCGGTGTATTCGTGCATTTCGGGCTGTACAGTATTCTCGGGAAAGGGGAGTGGTACAAAGATATCTATAAAATCCCCATGGAATCCTACGCGCCGCTTATTCAAGAATTTAAGATAAAAGAGGATTGGGCGAAGGAGCTGGTGCAAACGGCGAAAGACGCAGGGGCGAGATATATCACTTTGACGACGCGTCACCACGACGGATTTTCGTTGTTCGACACTTGCGGTTTAAGCGATTTCGACGTAATGCATTCCCCTACGGGCAGGGATTTGATTAAAGAGTTCGTGACCGAATGCAATGCTGCGGGAATCAAGCCGTTTTTCTATCATACGTTATTGGATTGGAAGCGACCGGAATATAAGACGGATTTTCCGAAATATTTGCAATATTTGCGCGACAGCATCGAGGTGCTGTGTACGAATTACGGCAAAATAGGCGGTTTTTGGTTTGACGGTTGGTGGGATAAACGCGACGCGGATTGGGAATTCGATCGGTTGTACGCACTCATTCGAAAATATCAGCCCACGGCGATGATTATCAACAATACGGGTTTAGACGAATGCGGTAAAGTCGGTCATAAAGAAATCGACAGCGTAACGTTCGAACGCGGTTGTCCGAGCGTTGTCGATTGTTCCGAAAAATACGTGGCGGGCGAAGTTTGTCAAGGTATAACCGACCATTGGGGGTATTGCGAGGAAGATATTTGTTTCAAATCCGTACCCGAACTTTTGGATTTGTTGGCGGATTGCAGAAAATTCGGGCATAATTTGCTTTTGAATACGGGTTTGAAAGGGGACGGCAGCGTAAACCCGATCGAACGGGAAATTTTCCGCGGTATGGGAAAATGTCTGCAAGCGAATAAAAACGTATTTTTGGATCTCGAACCGAGCGATATTACGGCGACGAACGCCGATATTTTGACGGACGGCACGTATCATTATGCGGTGATTCGCGGCGTGCCGATGGCGACGAATACCAACGTGGCGCGTTTGCAGGAAAGCAAACGTATCGTTTTGGATACGGATAAAAAGATTGTAAGTGCGGAATGGTTGGATAACGGAAAGCCGATTGCGTTGCATGCGGACGGGACTTTTTCCGCCGATCCTTTCGAATACGGAAAAAGCTACTATTTGCGTATAGCGAAACTTTGTTTGGAGTAAACGATAATGAAAAAAATCAATTTCCTTGGCGACAGCATTACGGAAGGCGCAATCGCGTCGAAGACGGAGTTGAGATATTCCTCTCTGATAGCTGCGCATTTCGGCGCGGAGGAATGTAATTTCGGGGTAGGCGGTACGCGTATCGCGAAACAGCGAAATAAGACGCAGGAGCTCGATGACGACGTGTTTATGCGCCGTGCGTTATTATTGCCCGAAGACGCGGATTTTACCTTCGTGTTCGGCGGAACGAACGATTACGGACACAGCGACGTGCCTATCGGCACGTTCGAAGAACGGGACGAATATACCTTTTACGGTGCGTTTCGCACGCTTGCGGAATATATGAAAGCCTCTTTCGGGGATAAACTTTGTTTTATTTTGCCGTTGTATCGGTATAGACAGGACGACGTTAGAGGCGAAAACGGGCGAAAGGAAACGCCTGCCGGTACGTTGAAAGAATATATAGAAGCGGAACGAAAGGTTTTGGAGTTTTACGAAATCGAGTATTTGGATTTATCCGAAACTTTTTACGAACCGCAGTGTAATACGGACGAGGCCATTTATGCCGACGGATTGCACCCGAACGACAAAGGACACAGAATTTTGGCAGATAAAGTTATAGAATATTTGGAAAAGAAGTTTCGATAAAATATGCGGAAGATAAAGATTGAAAAAAACGTTCGTCTAACGTTGGCGACGCAGGAAGAGGTCGTGGCGCGCTCCTTTGAGCCGACAACGGCGGAAGAGCTGGAACATTCGGGTTTCTTGACGATAGACAGTCGATTTCCGAGTAATTTCGAAACGGATCTGTTGCGGGCGGGAAAGATCGAAGACCCGTTCTATTCCACGAATCCCATAAAAATGCAACATTTCGAAAGTACGCATATTTGGTATCATACTCGTTTTGCGTACGGGGAAGTCGCCGACGAGAATACGTTTCTAGTATTCGAAGGGATCGATACGGTTGCGGATATTTATTTGAACGGGCAAAAAATCGGGCATACGGAGAATATGTTCGTAAAGCACGAGTTTTGCGTACCGTTTTTGAAACAGGGCGAAAACGAGCTGGTCGTGCATATCACGCCTGCCGCCGTGTACGCGAAAAAATTCCGTTTGCCGGCAATCAACAATGCTTTGCCGTACAACGTAGACGCATTGTCGTTACGCAAATGCGCGTCGTCGTTCGGCTGGGATATTATGCCGCGCCTTGTTACCGCAGGGATCTGGAGGGACGTATATATAGAGCAGAAACCTCGTGTGCGATTAGAGGATTTGTATTTGTTTACGACGGATTTATCCGAGGACGGAACGGCGCAAATCAACGCTTCGTATTATATCGAGAGCGGTGCGTATTGTTTGCGTAACGCCGTTGTGGAAATCGTCGGCGTTTGCGGCGACAGCTCGTTTAGAATGCGCGGAAGGGTATTCAATGCAAACGGTCGATTGTTTTGTAAAGAAAAATGCAAGCTCTGGTATCCTAAAAATTACGGCGAACAGAATTTGTACGACGTGACGGCTCGATTGTATGCCGAGGGAGAGCTTTTGGACGAACGGAAGCTTCGTTTCGGTGTTCGTACCGTGTCGTTGGAACGCACCTCCACCATGGGACAAGACGGCGGAAAATTTCAATTTTACGTGAACGGACAGCGTATTTTTATCATGGGTACGAATTGGGTCCCCCTTTCTCCGTATCTCGGCGACGCCGAGGGGCGGCTTACGCGTGCGTTGGAATTGGCAGAGGACGTGGGGTGTAATGCGATTCGCTGCTGGGGCGGCGGCGTATACGAGGACGACAAGTTTTTTGATTTCTGCGACGAGAAAGGTATTCTCGTTTGGCAGGATTTCATGATGGCTTGCGGAATTTATCCGCAAAACGCGCGTTTTCAGACGCAACTGCGCGAGGAAGCGGAATATATCGTCAAAAAGTTGAGAAACCACCCGTCGTTGTTGCTTTGGGCGGGGGATAACGAATGCGATCAAAATTGTCGCGGAACGGAAATGGGCTTCGGCAGAGATCCGAATCGAAACGTACTCACGAGAAGCGTTTTGCGCGACGTGGTGGCGGAACAAGATTTTATGCGTCCGTATTTGCCCTCTTCGCCGTATATGGACGAACGGGCGATTGCCGTCGGAGAGCCGCTGTCGGAGGACCATTTGTGGGGACCGAGGGATTATTTCAAAGGCGCGTATTACAAAAACGCACAGGCGGCGTTTGCGTCGGAGCTCGGTTATCACGGTTGTCCGTCCGTTGCGTCGTTGAAGAGATATATCGCACCGGAAAAGCTTTGGCCGATTACGAAAGACGGTTTCGCCAACGAGGACTGGTTGACGCACGCGACGGCGATGGAAACGGAGCGCGGCGCGTATTATACCTATCGGATCGATTTGATGATACGACACGTGGAAACGTTGTTCGGGGAAGTGCCGAACGATTTGGAAACGTTCGTTTTGCTTAGTCAGATATCGCAAGCGGAAGCAAAGAAGTATTTTATCGAGCGTTTTCGTATAAAGAAATGGGGGCGCTCGGGGGTGATTTGGTGGAATTTGTTGGACGGTTGGCCGCAAATTTCCGACGCCGTCGTGGATTACTATTTCGATAAAAAATTGGCGTACGAATATATCAAGCGTTCGCAGCAACCGATTTGTTTTATGTTGGACGAACCGGAAAACGGGAAGTGCGTTTTATACGGCGTAAACGATACGCAGACGGCTTTCTGCGGTAAGATTACGATTCGAAAACTGACGACCGGGGAAATCGTATCGGAAGCGGACGTCGTTGTTCCGCAGAACGAAAGCGTTCCGCTCGGACAGGTCGAAGTCGGTACGGAACAGGCTTGTTATTATATGGAATGGCGTTCCGAGGACGGAAAAACGCAGGGCGTAAATCATTATTATGCCAATATGCCTTCGATTTGCGCGGCGGAATATCTCGGGCAAATGCGAGACGTAGGATTGTTGTCGTAAGCTTGCGAAATCCCGAAAAAATGGTAAAATTTTCGTTCTACGGAAGGTGAAAACGGAGAGAAATTGTGAAGAAGACATACTATTTGGGTTTGGATATCGGCGGCACGAAATGCGCGGCGAGCGTCGGTGAGGTGTTCGACGGGAAGATTTGTATAAAGGAACGGGCGGAAACGTCTACCGAGCGTTCGCCCATACAAACGTTAGAAGCATTGGATACGAAAATTCGTGCTTATTTGAAAGAATATCCGATCGAGCGTGCGGGGATCAGCTGCGGAGGTCCTTTGGACGGGCAAAACGGAAAAATTTTGAATCCGCCGAATTTGCCCGGCTGGGAGAATTTCCCTATTACGGAGTACGTATCGAAAAAGTACGGTTTGACCGCAAAGCTTGAAAACGACGCAAACGCTTGCGCGGTTGCGGAATGGAAATTCGGCGCGGGGGTAGGTACGAAAAATATGTTGTTTTTGACGTTCGGTACGGGGTTGGGCGTAGGCTTGATTTTGGACGGGCGTCTGTATTCCGGAACAAACGGAAATGCGGGGGAGGTCGGGCATATCCGTCTTGCGGACGACGGTCCGATCGGCTACGGGAAAGAAGGTTCGTTCGAGGGCTTTTGCAGCGGCGGCGGTATTCGTCGTTTGGCAACGGCTATGGCTAAGAAAGAAAAAGTTCCGCCTGCGTATATGTCGGAGAGTGCGGACGGCGTGACGACCAAGGAACTCAGTCGCTATGCCTTCGAGGGCGATGATTTTGCACGCAGAGTGTTTTTAGAGAGCGGTAAAATGCTCGGGAAAGGATTAAGCGTGCTTGTGGATATTCTGAATCCCGAACGGATTGTTTTGGGCGGCGTATTTATGCGTTCGGCGGAGTTGTTGCTGCCTGCGATGGAAGCGGAGCTTTCTCGCGAAGCGTTGGCGTTCAGCCGAGAAGTTTGCGAGATCGTTCCTGCAAAGTTGAGTGAAAATATAGGAGACGTTGCGGCGGTTGCCGTTGCGGCGTACGGTGTGTGATATGAAAAAAACGACGGAAAGTATTTTGAAAGAATTGTTGGAAAAATATCCGAATTTACAACCTTGCGAAGAGAATATTCGGATGGCGTTTCGGCTGTTATGCGATTGTTTCCAATGCGGCGGACGGGTGTTCGTTTGCGGAAACGGCGGCAGTGCGGCCGATTGCGAGCATATCGTCGGGGAGCTTTTGAAAAGCTTTAAGAAACCCCGTGCGATCGATCGGGCGACGGACGAACGGTTGCAGGCGTTCGGCGAAGAGGGCGAATATCTTCGTCAAACGTTGGAAGGGGCGTTGCCGGCGTATTCGCTCGTTTCCCAGACGGGCGTGATGACTGCGTTTGCCAACGATAGAGCATGGGACGCAACGTTTGCGCAAGAAGTGTACGGCATGGGGAGAGCGGGGGATTGCCTAATCGCTTTGTCTACGTCCGGAAATTCCCGAAATTGCGTCTATGCGGCTTTGACGGCGAAGGCGAAGAATATGGAGACGATTGCTTTGACGGGCTCGGGCGGCGGAAAATTGAAAACCGTTTGCGATTGTACGATCGATGCGCCCGAACGGGAAACGTATAAGGTACAGGAATTGCATTTGCCGATTTATCACTGCCTTTGCGCGATGTTGGAAGAAGAATTGTTTTGAATAACGTTTGAAAAAGTAAAAAATCCGAGTCTTTTGTAAGGCTCGGATTTTTTTACGATAAATATTTATCGGCGAAACGTTTGTAATTTACAATAACGAAATTTTATGAATGCGTTCGAAAGCGGTGCGAAGGAACCGTTCCGCAGTCCAAGTCGCGTACTCGGGTTTGCGGTCGTTAAAAACTTCTAACATAAGAGAGCCTTCGTAACCGTATTCGTCCATTTTTCGAATGAGTTTTTCGTAATCGACATCGCCGTCGAAAGGGAGATAATGCAAATCGTCCCATGCGGTCGGGTCGTCCGTCTTGCCGAAGTTGTCGTGGATATGCGTGCAGAGCAGGCGGTCGCCGAAAAGGTCCATAAAAGGTACGGTTTTCGTATAACAATGTTCGTGTCCGCAATCGAGACAGAATCCGACGTTGGGGGTATGTTCGTAACGCTCCAAAAGACAAGCCAAATTGCCGAGCTTGCGCAGGTTTTCGAACGCAACGCGTACGTTTCTTTTTGCCGCGTATTCGACCAAAGCATCGAATCTGCCGAGCCCCGTATCGTTGACGGGCGGCGGCGTCCAACCGCTGGAAACGTGTAAAATTACGGTTTTGACGTTATTTGCGGACGCGCTGTCGATACAGCCTTGAATGCGACGAAACAGCGGAAGATACTCTTCGCCCGATTGCCACAGCGTATTGCAACCGGAGAAGGGCGCGTGAATAAATTCGAAATCGAGAGACAATCGCTCGGCTTTGTTCTTGATTGCCGATACGGTTTTCAAGTCTTCGCATTCGGCAAAAAAACAATCGAAACCGACGGCTTTGATGATATCGAGTGTGTCCAGCGGATAGTTTTGCGTGATGCAATCGCAGGTGATTCCTAAACGTCTTTTCATAATATAACCTCAAAAATACCCCACCCGTGTATGCGTTGAGTGGGGTAAACGTTATTATTTTCGCGCTTTGACTTTTTGAATGTCGTAAGGCGTGCTTTGATATACGAAATAATTCAGCCAGTTGGAAAACAGCAAATGCGCGTGTGCGCGCCAAGTGACGAGCGGCGGCTTCGAAGGGTCGTCGTCGGGGAAATAATTCACGGGGATTTCGATGGGTTTGCCTTGCGACAGGTCGCGCTCGTATTCGTTTTTGAGCGTTTCCGCGTCATATTCCGAGTGTCCCGTAATGAAAATTTGTCTGCCGTTTTTCGTCGTGACGGCGTATACGCCCGTTTCGCGCGAGGAGGCGAGGATGCGAAGTTCTTTCACCTTTTCTATGTCTTCGCGGAATACGGTTGTATGGCGGGATTGCGGCACGTAAAACACGTCGTCGAAACCGCGGAAGAGTATGGATTTTTTATATTCCACCCTGTGCGGAAACACACCGAACAGCTTTTTGGGTACGCCGTGCTTTTGAATGCCGTAATGATAATACAGCCCGGCTTGCGCACCCCAACAAATGTGGAGAGTGCTATGCACGTGCGTTTTGCTCCATTCCATAATTTGCGTCAATTCGTTCCAGTATTCCACTTCTTCGAAAGGAAGGTGTTCTACGGGGGCGCCCGTGATGATCATTCCGTCGAATTTTCTGTCTTTTACGTCGTCGAAGGTTTTGTAGAACGCCAAAAGATGTTCTTCCGCGACGTTTTTCGATTGGTGCGTGCGCGTGTGAATCAGCTCGATTTCCACCTGCAAAGGGGAGTTGCCGAGTAACCGCGAAAGTTGCGTTTCCGTTTCGATTTTTTTCGGCATTAAATTGAGTATGAGGATCTGCAACGGGCGAATGTCTTGCGTGATCGCTCGTTTTTCCGTCATAACGAAAATATTTTCGCTTGCCAGCGTTTTTACCGCGGGTAAATCGTCGGGGATTTTAATGGGCATAGGTTGCTCCTGTTACAGCGTAAGGAACGCTTGTTGAAGATCTTCGATCAGATCTTGATAATTTTCCAAACCGCAGGAAAGACGTACAAGGTCGCCGGGAACGCCTGCCGCAATCAATTCCGTTTCGTTCATTTGTCGATGGGTTGCGCTGGCAGGGTGCAAACAGCAACTCCGCGCGTCGGCAACGTGCGTTTCGATGGCGATGAGTCTTAAAGCTTTCATGAATTTTTCGGCAGCCGCTCTGCCGCCTTTAACGCCGAAACTGACCACGCCGCAAGTGCCTTTCGGCATATATTTTTCCGCAAGCGCATGGTAAGGATTCGAGGGAAGTCCCGGATAGTTTACCCAAGTAACGTGTTCGTTGCTTTCTAACCATTCTGCAACTTTTTGTGCGTTCAGACAATGACGCTCCATGCGGACGTGCAAGCTTTCCAAACCGAGGTTGAGGTAGTATGCGCTCTGCGGAGACTGCGTCGAACCGAAGTCGCGCATGAGTTGCGCGGTGGCTTTGGTGATGAACGCGCCTGCGTTGCCGAATTTGGTGGCGTAGGTGATGCCGTGGTAGCTGTCGTCCGGGGTGCAAAGTCCGGGGAACTTTTCGGCGTGCGCCAACCAATCGAAATTACCGGAATCGACGATACAACCGCCGACCGCCGAACCATGTCCGTCCATATATTTCGTGGTGGAATGCGTCACGATATCCGCACCGAATTCAAACGGACGGCAGTTGACGGGGGTGGCGAACGTGTTGTCTACGATTAAGGGAACGCCGTGTGCGTGTGCCGCTTTTGCAAATTTTTCGACGTCGAGAACGGTAAGGGCGGGGTTGGCGATCGTTTCCCCGAATACCGCTTTGGTATTGGGGCGGAACGCCGCGTTCAGTTCTTCTTCCGTACAATCGGGAGGGAGGAAGGTGAATTCGATTCCCATTTTCTTCATCGTGACGGCGAAAAGGTTGTACGTACCGCCGTAAATGGAGGACGAGGACACTACGTGGTCGCCGCAATTTGCGACGTTGAATACGGCGAAGAAGTTTGCAGCTTGTCCGGAGGAGAGCAGCATTGCCGCACTGCCGCCTTCCATTTCGCAGATTTTAGCCGCTACGGTATCGCAGGTAGGGTTTTGCAAGCGGGAATAGAAGTATCCGCTTGCCTCTAAGTCGAAAAGTTTACCCATGTCCTCGCTGGTGGCGTATTTGAAGGTCGTGCTTTGCACGATGGGGATTTGTCGAGGCTCGCCGTTACC
>CAZEVL010000009.1:0-32171 GCA_964515795.1 uncultured Clostridia bacterium
AAATTTTTTCTTTTTACCACCGTTTTTCGCTTGACTTTTTATAGCTGGTCTTTTCGTATAATTTGTCCTGTTTTTTGTATAATCGCGACAAAAAAAATGCCGCCCTGCAAACAAGACGACACTTAGCACAGTGTCATTTGTTTGCCGGTTGCGACACCAACAAAATATGATCCTCACAGAAGATTTGTATGTATAGCAAAACAAGGTACACTTATGCTTTAAGTATACTTCTGTGACTTATTAAGTTGGGTCGCAGTCTATATTTTACCACTTTCTACCTAACCTGTCAACGATTTCACTAAAAAAAACGAAATTTTTCCGTTATAACGGTATAAAAAAACACAACTATATAGTCGTCGCGGCGAGGGTCAAATCCCTCGCCGCGACTTCCTCTTATCCCTTTTCTCTTTTTCCCTTCATCCTTTTTACAAATTAATAATTCTCGACGAATCGAACTTCCGTACAAACAAAGCCTGCTCGATATCGCCGTGTATAGTCTTTTCGAAAAAAATTAACTTCCTAAACATTTTGCTATTGTATTATACTGTTTTCTCGATAAAAAATCAAGAATTTTTATCTAAAAAAATACATTTTTTCTGTCTTTTTTTAGCGAAAAACGGTTCTTTTGCAGTCTTCGACACCTTATTTTTCTTCTTAACCGTATTGCTTGACGTTATCGAACGCCGATTTTTCAGCTCGATGACAAAGCATGTTTGACAGCAGCCATTTCCATACGTCACCGTTCAAAAAAGTCGGTTCCCATGCATTATGCGCACAGTCTTTATATAATGTCAATTTCGCATTACCGCCGCAACGATTGACGGCGTCCGTCATTTTTCGGCTTTCCTCGGGAAGAACCGTACAATCCTGTTCACCGTGGAACGCCCATACGCCCATATTCTTCAAACGCGCGGCATTCCAATACATTCCGCCGCCGCAAATCGGTAAAATCGCCGCAAACAGCTCCGGACGGGACATCGCCATCTGCCAAGTCGCGTAACCGCCCATGCTCGCACCCACCAAATAAACTCTCGTAGGATCGACGCATTCCCATGCGACGGCATATTCGATAAACTCTTGCAGCTGCTCGAAAATCGTAAACCAAGAATCTTCATAACACTGCGGGGCGAGAGAAATCGCGTCCGCCAACCACGGCTCGGTTTCCGCAAAGAACGGATGCTCGAAAACGACCTCCGTGTTTCTGCCTCTGCCGCCCGCTCCGTGCAAATAAATCACCAACGGATATTTTCCTTCCCCGACGTTTCGAGGCTGCCTTATCACGTAGTCTATATTTTTATACTTCCGAACGTCTTTAACGCTTTTGTTCATAATCTATCTCCTTCATCGAATACATGCCGCTGCTCCAAACGCAGTTTCCGTTTTCCTCCACAAGCAAAACGGCTGTCGTGCGTTTCGGCAAGCAAATCGTTTGTCCGTCCGACACGGACAGCTCTCGCCATTTTTGTATTTCCGTCGCAACCACGTCGTCTTTCGTAAACAAAAGCCGCAGGCGATCGGATTCGGAAAACGCGCGCACCGAAAATTTCTCGCCGCTTAGCCGTCGTAACCTCGGTTGCGGAATGCGTTTTTTCGACAAAAGCCTATGAAAAAACTCTGCACTTTCCGACTGCTCGAAACCGCTAAAATTCCCGTGTCCGAACACCTTTCGCAAAGCGAAATACGCCTTTCCGGAAATCGAATTTGCCGTCTTTCGACGATTGTCCATTTTGAAACAGCCGTCTTGCGTACCCGCAGTAAATAAAACGGGGGCTTGAATTTCGTGCAAATAATTGCATGGTTCGATATATCGAATATAATCGTTGCGCTCCTCGTCCGGAAGAAGCTCCAACTGCTTTTTACCCCATTCGCTTTCGTGCGTGTATGCGGAAGAATAAATAATCGAACCCGCCGCGATACGTTTATCCTGCGACAATACGAGCAAATTCAAAAAACCGCCCCACGACAAACCGCACGTACAAATTTTATTCGAATTCACGTCCGTTCTCGCCCGCAAGACGTCCACGGCGCGCATCGCACTGAGCGTACCGAAATATGCCCAAGGATGCGTTTCGGAAATACCGCTGAATCCGTAACCGCACGGCCCTCCGAGCGGATTTTCGATGTCGCGCCTACCCAAGCTTTCGCCGCACTTCCCGTTAAAATCCGGTGCGATCGCAACAAAGCCCTTATCCGCCCAAGCTTTCGTAATTTCGCAATACGCCGCACCGTTTCCGCCGTGCATAAGCACTACGGCGGGATAGCCGCCCTTCGGCATGCGCGTCTTAGGCACGGACAGAAAAGCAAAGACCTTATAAACCCCGTTTTCCGTCGGCACGTCGTAATAAATCGCACGCGTATTCGTATAAAGCTCCCCGAAATTTTGCACGAGCTCCGTTTGCGGCACGTACTCTCGTCTATTCCGTTTTATATATTCCTCCAACGTCTGCATTCGCATTCTCCCTATTCTTACTCGACGGGCGCATACTCGATTTTAATTTCCGCAGGTGCGGAAACCTCGATTTTCGTCTTACCCTGCGAATCCGCAGCGCAAGATATCGACACGTTGCCGTACGGAGTCGGTATACTGCCTTTTACGTATTGCAAGCCGCTTAAATGCGGTTGAATCAACAGCTTTTTCATTCCTTTTTCCAATACACGAACGCCCAACACGTTTTCCGCCAAATACGGAATCACCCCCGCAGACCACCCGTGACAAAGCGAATGTCGATAACCGATATAGCAAAACGCCCCCTTGCTTCCGTGTACGTCCGATTGCAAACTTTTCGGCATGACGTCGATCCTTTCGCTTCCGTCAAGCCAATCCGTATCGAAATCTTCCCAAAACGTCGTCGCACCGAGCGACAACATACCGCCGTAATACTCTTTCATGATTCGCAACGCTTGCTCGTATTGTCCGCAGGCTGCAACGGAACTCAAAACGGGATACGCCATGAAAGTGGAAACGCCCTTTGCGCCACCTCGCAGCAAAATTTCGCGATTGCGTTCGGAAACGTCTCCTGCCCAAATCCCCAACGCCGCAATTTGTTTGTATCGCTCCGTATGATTTTTTCGTTTGCTTAATCGACGAAGAATATCTTTACAAACAGAACAATCCGCATTGCAATCCGCCAAAAACGGAAGCAATTTTTTGAATGCGATTTCCGTTAAATAGGCTACGCCTGTTTCGCTATCCGTCTTTTTTTCCGACGGTTCGTTCGGCGTATAATTCGTCGCCCAGTCGACAAAGTTCCGCTCGAACAAGAGTTTCCCACTCTCCGAAACGAAGTCGGAAATTTGCGCAAGCAAGCCATGCACATAGGGCAGGTATGCGTTGAACTCCGATTTCATTCCGTAAACGGAATATTCTTCCGCCAAAATCAAAAGCCACCAAAGCGAATAACTCGGAATATTATTCATCCATTTCGGCAACGGAGTTTCCGATTTGACGAAATCGAGCGAACGCAAAGTTTCCGGTACGTCCCCGTACAAATAATGCGCCGCTTTCATCTCGGGATATAAATCCCCTATCCAAACCAAACGATCGCGCTTCACGCCGTCCCAAAAGTATCCGTTTTGCAAACATAACCGTAAAGTATACGCCGCAGTATCCCATATTTCGTTTACGAGCGCGTCGCTGCTTTCAAACGTACCCGAAAACGGTCGCGCGTCTATTTCCGTTTCCGCGACCGCCGTCTTCAAATACAATTCCCCGTCCGATAAAAAATCAATACGGAGAAAGCGAAATCCCGTTTGTCCGAAGCGCATATCGGAATAATTCTGTAAATCTACACAAAAATCCCGCAACGAATGGTCGTTCGTCGCCTTCCAACAGCCGCGCTCCGTCCCGACTTCCGAACAGGTTTCGGCAACCGATTCTCCAAAACGCAAACGAACTTTTTTCGATCCTTTCACCTGAAAAGTCAAAATTCTAACGCCGCCCGCAAGCTCCTTTCCGAAATCCAAAACGGCATAAGCACCGCCACAAAAACAAACGCACTGCGTTTCGTTCAACCCTATCTGTAAATCCTTTCGCAGCAAAAACGCTTCTGCGTTTTTTACACCCTCTGCCGCAACGATGCGTTCGGCAAAACGATATTCCGCCATTATCATACTCCTTTGATAACGTCCGCCACTTGTCGTGCACATGCCTCGACGCCTTGCTCGGACAGGTGGATTTTATCCTCCTCGCGAATATACTCGTAAAGGTGTGCCTTAACCAAGGCGTTCAAATCGTTGATTTCCAAGCCCATAGCGACCAATTTCGGTACGAGTACGGCATTGTATCTATCGATAATTTCGTTCTTTCCGTATTCGTAATCGGGACGCACGGGCGTCGTCGTCGCGAAAATCACCCTCGGCGCATATTTTTTCAATTCTCGTGCCACGCGCAACATGTTTTCTACGTATTCTTCCTCCGACGTAAACGGTTTCCCGTCGTCGAACAAACCGACCGACGCGTCCCACAAGCCGTTATTCCAATGGATAACGTCCCTGTCTTTTAACTGTTCGCGCCAATCGAACATACCGCGAAGGGTGTATTTCACAAAGCGACAATTATCCGCCGGTTGAAACACGTCGTATTCCGACCCGAGCAATTCGGGTACTCTCGGACCGTAGCCGATATAACGAATCGAATCCCCTAACAACGCAACTTTTTTCATAACGTCTCCTTATTTCTTTTCCAACTTCATACATACGACGAACGTAATATCCGTAAAATCGTAAGGTTGCTCCGCAAAACCGCTCGCACAAAAAATATGCGTCGGCTTGCCGTTTTCGTCAAATAGCACGGACGGTCTTTCCAAATTGCCTTGCGTGGTCTTTCTTCCGTCCGTCCATTCGATCGATCTCGAATACACCTTCGGATCTGCGCCGATCGTAAAGTCCATGCAATCGTCGCTTTCCGCGTAAAATCCGCTTCCCCATTCTCCCGTTACGCCGTACGCGCCGTTCTTTACGTCGTCCTTCGTGATAAGACAAAACTTCTTCTTGCCTTCGTCGTACCAAATAAACGGATCCTCTATATGCATATTCTCATCGGGAAAATCCAAAATCGGTTTATCCGAAAGTCGCTTAAACTCGCCGTCGGGTTTATCCGCCACCGCTATGCCGAGCTTTAAGGGTTTTCCGATCGAACTGCGCGATTTATAAATCATATACGTTTTTCCGTTCGGCAAAATCGCCACGGACGGATTCGTCGTAATCGTACAATCCCAATAACTGCAATCTCGAGGTTCTAACAGCGGCTTATCTCTGCGCACGAATTCCCCGTTGATATCGTCTGCGACCGCCACGCCGATACGCTTCCGATTCCACGTTTCCTCGCCGTACTGCGAAGAAATTTCTTTCGCGTGCGTCGGGATATCGCCGCCGTACGTCGTCCCCATATAGTACAAATAAAACTTACCGTTATATTCCTTAATGCAAGTATTGTGCGTACTCATGCCGTCGAAATATTCTCTGCCGCGTCGCGGCAAAGCCACGTTTTGAAAACGATACGGTCCCTCAGGTTTGTCGGCGACGGAATGGATAATTTCACTGTTGAAAAGCCAATTCCAGCCGAACCCGTATTCTTTTTTCCATCGAGAGGAAAACATGTGGTATTTCCCGCCCGATTTTATCACCGAACAATCCCAAACGTAATAATCGTCCAGCTTTAACGCAATATTCGCTTTTCCTGCTTTATATCCGAAATCATTGTCCATTTTCTTATTCCTCCGTAAGATACGCCCTCGATTCTTCCCAATATTGCTTACTTTCCACGGGCGTATCGTCCAATTGCCAAAATTGCGTCATCATACGCTCTTTTACGGGCTTTTCGGCACAACGCGACATATACGTCCGAAACGTATTCGAATCCGTTCCGCAAGCGGGATCGAAATCCTCGCTTCCGAGATATTGTTCTATCCACTTCGCCATAGCGACGCTCGACGGCTCGTTTTCGTCCAAACCCGTTAAATTCAATCCGCACACGAGCAATTTTCCCTTGCCGACTTTGCATTCAAACAAATACGAAAAATTCCGCAACGTTCTGTCGTACATCAATTCGGGAAGATTGAAGCTCCGCTTATATGCGTCGAATCGATCTCGACTGCTCTTGTCTATTCCTGCCAAAATGTTGTGCGTTTCGCAAGGGAAATCGTCCAAAATAATCTTATCGCAATCTTCTGTAAGCACGTTGTAATTGAAATCGTAATAACGTCCCGTTGCGAACCCGTACTTATTCAAAAGAGTTTCCTCGCATAAGCCGCCGTAATTTGTCCCTCTGTCCCAAATAACGGGCTTAAAACGATTCCAAGTAGCTTTCAACGCATACACGGGTGGCTTCTGTGTCTTATTCCGCACGTGCCTTGTCCACTCCGTACGATACACGAGGCATACTTTTTTTCCTTCTTCCAAACGTGCAAAAGCCTTTTCCGTATCGTCCGTAACGACGAATGCTCCGTCTTGCGAAACAAACTCTCGGTAGGTCTTTTTCGCTTGTTTGCGATAGTTCCAAATCTTCCAAAGATTTTCCGCATATACGCCGTTTGCCGTCTGCAAACGCATTTTTAACAGCAACGCCGAAGAACTTTCCGTTTCAGGCAGACGTATTTTTACTTTACAAATCTCGTACAGACCTTTACGAGAAACGTCGATATTCTTCAAGTCGCCGCAAGCATACGTCTTTCCGCCTTCGTCCTCCAAGGAATACACGAAATCCGCAAAGCGTTCTTCGTCCTCGCCGCAATTGGAAAAACTTACCGGAACGATTATCTCTTCCGTCGCTCGGAACAATCTACTGCCGAGTTTCGCAAGCAATACCCTATCCCCGTTAAAACGCAAAAAATCCTCGCTGTTTATGTAATTTTCGTCATCGAAACAATCCACGATTCCGTTGGAATTTTCGTACACGTCCGTATCCGCGAACTGCAAAAAGTTAAAGCCGCCCAAAAGTTTACTCGAACGCATCGCTTCGTACGCCGTTTTCCAACATTCCTTTTGAAAATGTTTGCTCGCTTTGTACATTTCTTCGTATTGTTCGGCAAATCCTTTCGTTTCTATCATTTTCAACTCTTCGTCGATCCACCAAGGTTCGTCCGTGCCGTAACGCTTAAATTTCTCTTTCAACGCATGCACGTCGCGAAGTGCGGTATAATGGCAAACTTCGTGCGCAATCAAAGGCACTTTGAAATACAGCGAACGCAACACGGAAGAATTTTCCCCGTCGCTCGTCATCGGCGTATCGGGTTTATTTCCCACCACAAGCAAATTATCCGTATCCTCATACATGGAGGCATGCTTTCCGAAGGGGAAATAATAGCTCAAATGCTGTACGTCCAAATCGACGTACGGACGATTGTTCGCCCCCCAAGCACAGGTATCTAAAAACAAACGCGTATCGTCCAACGCACGAATACGCGCGTATATTTCCGCAACGCCGTCCTCGCCTAAATTCTTGATTTCATTCCCGATACAATATACGGTCAACGACGGATGGTTATACAAAGTATCGACGATGTTTTTCAAAAACTCCTGCGGCACAATCGAAGTACCCGTCGTCACCATTTCTTCCAAATTATTGTAAATGTCGTGCGGAGGACGAAGCTCGATATGTACCAACATTCCGAGTTCGTCTGCGACCTTAAAGAACGTTTCGTTCGGCACGACGGAATGAAACCGTACGTAGTTAAACCCGTACTTCTTCGCCGCCGAAATATTTTTACGATAAAATTCCTCCTCGGACAATTTCGCGTTGTTTCGATTGTCGTGCGCCGTAGTGCCGCGGATATAGCCGCGAATATACACGGGCGTATTGTTTACGCAAATCTCTTTACCGTTCGTAGAAAGCGTTCTGAATCCGAACGTTCCCTCCGTTTGCTCGTCCGTAGCGTCCGTATAAACGACGCGTAAAACATAACGATATAAATTCGGTACGTTGACGCTCCATAAATACGGATTTTCAATCACAAACGCATGCGTTTCTTCCGTACCCGTACAAGCGTACGAAAATTCGTACTTTACGCCTGCCGGATCCCAAGCGAAAAAATTTGCGCTACACAATTTTTTTTCGGAAACGATATGCAGACTGCCCTTTCCTTCTAACGTGTTCGATTGTATTTTTACGATTACCGCCATAATAATTTATCCTTACAAAAATTCCCTCATATCCGTTTCCCCGATTTTTTTAGGAGCAAGCTTTTTCGTCAGTGTTTTTCCCTTATAGGTTATTTTCACGGACACGCTTTCCTTTCTCGGATTATAATATCGTGCGACGACGCACCCGTCTTTTCTTTCGAAAGCCGACCACACCGCGCCCTCTAAACGCAAACCGCCGTATTTCTCCGAATCTTGTTCCCCGTACGGCGTAATACCGCAAACGTACAGAGGAAACTGATATTCCGAAGCACGCTGCAAAATCGTCGTTTCGTTTTCATTCTTGCTCAAAAACGCAAGTGCGAAATAAAATTCATATTCGCCGTGCATTTTCGCATCCTCGGAAAGCCACCTCGCCCCCGCACCGAGCACGCTTTCGTCCTTAGTCGGCAACGCTGTATTATACACTTGCGACACGGAACGCAACAGCGTAAACGCCGTCACACAATCCGTCCCATCTTTCCAAGCCTCGTATTCGTGAAAAGAAGCCGAATATACGCCGAGCGCGTATTGTTTCGACGGAATATATACCGCGTTTCGACAAGGCATCGTCATAATATTCAAAGGAGTCAACTCCGATTTTTGATAAATCGGTCTTTCGACAAAATCGAAAGCCGTATCGGACGCCACAAAATCACAAGCGTTTTCCGTGCGAACGAGAACGCGCAAACGGAATCGTTCGCCGCTGTTTTGCACCTTCGCACACACCCGTACGCAATCCGCGCCCTTTTCTAAACGATACGTCATTCGAACGCACACCGTCTTTTCGGAACGCGGAATTCTCAAACGATATTCCGACTCGATCTCTTCTGCCAAAGCGTTTTTTACCGCCGCACCGACCGTTACGCTCTCGGGAAAATTACTTGCCGTCCCGTCAACGTTCGCATACGTATAAGTATCGCCGTCGTCCGCGTCGCAAACGGGAATACACGTATTTCGCAAGATATACCCGTTTTTCTTTTCGTAAACGGACACCGATCCGTCTTTTTCGATTTCCAACGAAAGACGTTCGTTTTCGATCGTCTTATCCTTGCCGACAATTTCCGTCGCAACGACATCGCTTTTACCGAGCGTATATCTTCTAAAACCGAGCGGAGGTATATTTTCGGCGTAAAACCGATAATAAATCCCTGTTTGCATATCTTGGTCTTGACAACCGGGCATACGATGTATGCGCGTCTGATCTTGCTCGATTTCCGAAAAACGCACGTACTTCGACGTTTCGATATCGATTCTCTTACGGAATAACACCTCCGCATACGAATCGGGAATCGGCGTTCCGTTTTCGTCGCAGATACAATTCCCGTCCACCGCATAAGGAATAGAAAGTTTCCCTTCCGCGACTGTGCTTCTCGGATACGGCAACGGATTGTATACCAAAATTTCGCCGTTAAACCCGTTGTTTTTTAACGAAGAACCGATTGTCTGCAAATCGTCTTTCAACACCTCTTCCGCCGCTTCTTTCGCCCAACGAAGCCGATTTTTCTCGTCGGAACACATCTCGTCCACGCCGCAGGTACAAATCGAATCGTGCGCATGCGAACGAATCAAATGCTTATACGCGTTATCCAAAACGCTGTCGCGATCCAAACGATCGAACACAGGTTGCACGTGCGGCTGTATATCCAATCCCTCCGCATAGCCGAAAAGCAAATTTTCCGTTTCTCTGTTCAAAAGCTTGATATCCATACGCGAAGAAAGGGTGTTGCCCAACTCGAAATGCTTTTTATAAATCCCGCGTTGCTCCCCGTACGCCGCGTTTTCGGCAAGATTTTCCTGCTCCAACGCCTTAAAAAACGCGTCCATACTGCTGATTTGAAAAGTAACGCCGTCTATTTCTTTATTTAATAACGCCGCAACGTCGCCCAAATCTTCTCTCGGTTCCAAATGGTCGATTCCGCAAATCCACAGCCTGTTTTTCGCCGCGGTTTTTTTCGACTGATACTCCAAAACCCAATTCGCGCAACGCAAAGCGTCCTGTTTTTCCACTTTTAATCTTGCAAAATTCCGCCAAATGTTCGGCACGACCAACCCGTTTCCGAGGCTGTATTTATCGTATTGCGCAAGCACCTTGCTGCCGTCGGGCGAATACAGCGTAACGTCGTTTTTCACGCCGCTGTCCGCTTCGTTTTGCAATCTCGCGCCTCTCGTATACATCGCGTACGGATACCCGAATATACGAAAAAGCTGCGCCGTTTGACTGTTTAAGCCAAACGAGTCGGGCGTATAAGCGACTTCGCCCTTCCCCCCGAACTCGGTTTTCGCTTGTTTTCCGAGTTCCAAATTTTTCCAAAGCGATTCTCCGCAAGGAATAAACGTATCGGGTACCGTATACCAAGGTCCGACGACGAGCTTTCCTTCGGAAATCAATTTTTTAAGCACTGCTCTTTTTTGCGGCTTTACTTCTAAATAGTCCTCTATCATCGCCGTTTGCCCGTCCAACGTATAGGACGGATATTTGCCGCTTTCCAACAGAGAAATAACTTTATCCATTAAGCGAACCAAACGCACCTGATAGCGTGAAAACGGCAAGTACCATTCTCTGTCCCAATGCGCACTCGGCACAAGATGCACGATTATTTTCTCGTTTTTTGAATTGTTCACCGTTTTCCGCTCCTTTGCAAGCAACCGAGAGGATATTTCGAAAAAACAAAATACCCTCTCTGTGCGCTGCCATAACTTACTTATTTATTATAACACTTCTATTCCCGTTTGTAAATAGGATTTTACTTATCCTCTTTCTTTTTCTTCAAAAGCATCGCTGCCGCCCCAAGCGCAAGTACGCCTACGGACAATCCGCTTATCGAACCGAAACAACCGCTCAACAAATCCGTAATGCTGCCACCGCTCGAAGAAGAACCGTCGGACGAGGAACTATCGACGGGCTTTTTGCTCGAAGAAGATTGATTTTCGGACGAACTGTCTACGGGATTTTCGCTCGAATTGTTCGAAGAACTCGAAGAATCGGAGGGTTCGGGGACAACTTCCGTCTTGGTTACGGTATACGTTTTATCGTTTTCCAAAGGCAACGTTTCGGGCAATTTTTCCTCCCAAGCATACGTATATTCCGTCGTATCCGCAGGAAGTTTCGCCGCGATTTCCGCAAGTTTTTCCGCTCTGTTCTCGATCGTATACGTAACGCTGCTCGTCTCCCCGTCCACAACGACCGTTGCCGTGTATTCGATTGCCGTATACACTGCTTCTACTTCGTAATCGCGCCATTCGATAATATCCTCGACAGCGATATCCCAAGCACCTGTATAACCTTCTTTTACGGGAACTTCGGGGAACGTAAGCGCGTCTTTCGTATCGGCGGTAAACGTCAAGCCTTCGCCGACAGACGCACCGTCCGCCGTAAACGTAACGTCGTACCGTGCTGCCGTTTTCGTTTCCTGATACGTCTTGCCGTTTTCCAAAGGCAATTCTTCGGGGAAGTCCCAAGCGTATTTATACTGAGCGTCGCTCTTTTCCTGCGCCGCTTGTTTCAATTCCGCAAGTTTTTCCGTTCTGTTTTCTACCGTATACGTAAGCGTAGCGTCGTCGCCTTCTAAATAATCCAAAGTAGCCGTATATTCCACCGCCGTCTTGGTCACGGTATACGTCTTGCCGTCTTCCAAGGGAAGTTCGGCAGGCAACGCTTCCGACCAAGCGTACGTATATTCCGCCGTATTTTCGGGTAGTTTCGCCGCGATTTCCGCAAGTTTCTCCGCTTTATTCGACACCGTGTACGTAACGTCGCTCGTCTCGCCGTCCACAACGACCGTCGCTTTGAAAGGTTTTTGCCAAGAAATCGCATTCGTCGTTTTTGCAACCTTGCCGTCCGCGTTAAGATAGGTCAATCCTTCACGGACGCCGAGCGTCATCGTGTTTTCGTCGATCTCCATCGCCGTCATCCACGCCTTACTGATATAGAACTGGAATACCGTACCGCTGCCGTTTGCAATTTCGGATTTAGCCCATAAAAAGTCCAAAAGCGGAACGCTGTATTGCCAAGCGGTACTATTGATCGCCCCCGTCGTATATTCGGCAAGATAGGTTTCTTTGTTCCACCAACTGAACGTTTTTCCGTTGATCGTGAAATAATCGTTCAAATACATATAATGATCTGCCGTCCAGCGACCTGACGTATAGCTTTTCGAGAACAACAAGTCTGTATGTACCTGATATTGAATGTTTTTATCCGTTTCCGCAACGTGTTGGAGGGCAATTCCCGTAACTTCCGTTTCGACGATTTCCGCATTGCTCGTGCGGACGCCGACCAATTTCTCGACGTCGGTTGCGTCCGGAATAAGCGTAAACGTTATATTCTGCGTAATTTTTCCGATTGCCGCACCCGAATCGTCGGTATAGGAAAGTTCCAAACCGCTCTTAATCGTCAATTGCAAATCGGTAGGCGCAACAAGACGTCGATCGATCATGAGCGTGAGATTATTCGTATTGACTTGCCCGACAACGGGTACCCAACCTTTATTAAACCCCCAGTCCTCGTTTTCGGTATTCGCTTTTTCACCGTCGTCAAGGTCGTCGATCCATTCTTTTCTCGCGTCGACGGAATTATATTTCGCATAAAGCTCCGTCATCGTTTGTCCGTTGATTACGATATAATCCGTAATTTTCACGCCGATTTGGTCGCAATTCGGATATTGGTTGGTATAAAACGTTGCGGAATTGAACGTAATACCGCCGAAATCGATTACCACGTCATAGCGAGATTTAAAATCTGCTCTCAAACTAACGCTCTTGACGGAAACGATCGACGTTATGTCGTCTTCGAAAACCGAATCGTCCGCTGCCGCTACGGCAAGGTCGTTTACGTGCGTTCCGTGAAAGGACTGCACCGCACCGACGCCTGCCCCGACGACCATAAACGCCAATGCCAAAGTCAGTAAGTTCTTGTTTTTTCTTTTCATCATTTTTTCCTCCTTGATGAATTCTTGAAGTTCTTATTTTTTCCGTTTTTACGGAATATTTTTTTTCGAAAAAAGCGAAGCGTTATTTCGCATTCTTTATGTCCACGGAATAAGTAACCTTTCTTTTGGAAGGAACACGCTCCGAGAACGCTTTATCCACACGGGTATATTGAACGGAAACCAATCCGTCGCAATATACCCGCGGATATTCTAACCGTTTACGCCTTTTTTACGGGCACGGGAATGCCGTCCGCGTCCGTCGTCCAGAAACTCTCGTTCCAGATATGTCCGTCTTTGTTCCATGTTTCCAAATCCGCAATCATCGCCGCACGCGTAGCGTACGTGCCGAAATTCGTCTTTGCGGAGTTGCCAAATTGCAATTCGTCCTCGAAAGACGCGTATGCGGTATGTCCGATCATATAGAATCCCGTTACTTTACCGTAAAGATATCTAAACGGGTGCCCAGTCGTTTTATCCTCCCCGACCGTCGTTCTGTACACAACGGCACAATCGCGTATTACCGTACTTCCTTCGCATTGAGAAGCAATCGCACTGCGATGATAACGTCTGTCGCCTTTGAAGCTGCCCGTTGCGACATCGTCGTTATCTAAGATGGAAATATCTATATAGAGGTTATACAGCATACCGCGCAAATGCGCCGCTATAAAGCCGCCGTTGCCGCTTACCGCTGCGTTTTCGAACACGATATTGCAAACGACGCCTTCTTGACCGATCATCGGCATGAAACCGCACATATCGCCCGTCACGTTGATATTTTTAATCGTATAGCCTCTGCCGTCGAAGATGCCTTGGAAACCGTCCGTCGCGCTTGCACCGAACGTATACGTTTCCTGCGCTTTGTATTCGCCCGTACAAACGATATCGTTACCGAGCACGAAATAGCCGCTTGCATTCGTCCCCGTCGTCGTTGCTTTGGCGTCTTCCACCCAACGATTCAATTCGGCTTCCGTCGTGATTACGTTTGTATATACGCTTCCCGTATAGAAATAACGCGCACGATTCGTTTGCACGACGATTTCGGCTTTTTCGCCCATCTTAGCGGGATCGCATAAACTCGTTTGCTTAAACGTAATCCTATCGGTTGACGCATCGTAAGATTCGAATACGTTTACGCCGTTGATCGTATACCCGTCTACGGTGCCCTCTAAATTCTTCGGGGCTTGCACGCCCTCTACCATTTCCACAAGAATTTTATCCGTACGAACGAAGTCGGGACGAACACTCTTCAACGTAATGACGATTTCGTTGCCTTTATAACTGCCTTTCAATACCTGACTTCCTAAGTAGTCCGCATAATATACGCCGCCGTCCTCACGGAAATAATTCCCCGTTTCCAACGTCCAAGTAAACGTTGCGTTTTCGACTTTCACGTTTTTCTCGTAGACGGAAACCTGCGGTTCGTAAGAAATAGGCAATCCGTTTTCGTTATCGCAAAGCGCAACGTCCGCAACCCAACCGCCGACGGTCGGATTCGCGTTTTCGACGACAACGACGACGCTGCCGTCCAAGCATTTTACTTCAAACGTTTTCGCAAGCGTTCTGCCGTGAGTTTGCGCAGTCAGCAAATATTTCGCAGAACCGTAGTCCAAACCTTCCGCAACGAGCTTACCGTTCGATATCGATACGCTTGCCGCCGAAGCGTCTCCGCTTTCAAATTCGCAAGAAAGCGGAACGTTCAAGACTTTTCCTTTCCACAAAACGCTTATCTCCGCCGACGTCGTCGAACCTTTCGCAACGGAAATTTCTTCCGTAATATAAAGCGAAGGTATGCTACCGTTATCGACGACTTTGACAACGCACTCGTCGCTGTACTCTCCGAGCGTTGCCGTCACGACGGCTGTACCCGCCGTTTTTGCCTCCAACGAACCGTTCTCCACGGAAACGACGGACGGCGCGGAAGACGTCCACGCCACCGTCCCCGATATATCCTGCGCCGTATAGCCCAAATCGTATTTTTCGTACAAATCCAATTCCAACGACTTGGCGTCCAACGCAAATAAATCGGTAACTTCTTCGCTGCTTGCGGAAGACGAGGAAATTTCGGAAGTTTTCCCGAACTCACACGCGGTCGCAAAAGCGCAAACGCTTGCACTTAAAGCAAGAATCAATACTAAATTTCTAAATTTGGCTTTCATGGTTTACCTCGCTTAAATGCCCCATTGCTTATAAAGCATATCCAAAGACGTATTTTGCGCCTGCCACTTGATATTCAATTCCGTACAATCGGCTTTGAAATCCAAACGCATTTGTTGCAACGTTGCCGTACTGTATTCCCCGGGATACAACGTCAACAAAGCGAAACGAGGGAATATGCTTTCGTTCTTTATATGACGAGCCAGCACCTCATAACGTTCGGAATCCGTATAACGCAACGGTTCGAGCGTCTCGTAGGCTTCGTCGAGCAAATCCATCCAATGATCGAGCATTTTCTTCGGCCAGAACTTTGCCTGCGCGATATTCTCGTAAATCGTGCCGTTGATGGTAGGATCGGTACTTTCGATGTGTCTGCTCCACATCTGCAATTCGGTAAAGAATTGCTTCATCGGAGCTTCCGCTTCCGCAAAATAATTCGAAAAGAAATCGTCTACCAAATCGTTGTAATTCACGTTGACGTCAAATTCCGCCTTAGAGTTGAAATATTCCTTGAATTTATTGAATCCGGGAGGATTGTATTGCAACGACTGTCCTTCCGTCCATACGTATGTCGCATTGTTCTCCACGCAGAAGCGCATCGTTTCCAGCATACTGTCGTAAGTATTGAACGGATAGAGATAGTGGCTGTAATTCGGTTCGTAGAGCCATGCGAAAATATGATTCGACAACGAGCCCCAGCCCTTGACCATATTCGAATAAGTCGTGTTCGTTTCATCGGTCAGCGAGTGCGTCCAAGACGCCCCGATCGGGGCAACGAATACGCCCACGTTTTCACGACAACGCACCGTTTCGTCAATCGGCTCGAATTTTCCGTTCACTTCCTTAGCGGGAGGATTTGTCGTCATGTGGTATCCGAAAATCGTAATAATCAATTCTCTCTTTTTCGTACCTTCCGCCTCTGCCTTTTCCGTTAACCATGCGTCGATTTTTTCAGCGACTCTGTTGACGAAACGGATATTGGCTGCCGCCGCCGTTTTATACGTATTCATAAGTTCCTGACACGCCGCACATTTACAGGTATCGAAATTGTCCTGAATGGTAAACGTAACAACGTTCAAATCCGGATACTCTTCTGCCGCCTTTTTCATGCGTTCCACAACGTGATTCACCATCGCTTCCAACTCCGCTTCGTCGCCGCGCGCCGTATAGCAAAGCTCCGAACCGCCCGTACTAAACCAATTCGGATGCGCGTCCAACAATTCTTGATTGAGATTGGTTTCCGTGGAATCGAAATAATTGAGCGAATTGTGGAAATAACCGTTGTGGTTGCTGACGCTCGTCGTTACGGGAATAAGGATATCCTGATTGTTAATGAAGCCCATATTGTATCTCGTTTCCGAAGATACGTTGTTGCCTTGCACTCGATAACCGAAATCGGGGCGTTCGATAATTTCCATATCGGGCAACATCGCTCCGTCCTTATAGAATACGACGGTGTCCTCCGAATACATTTCATAGCCGACGACGTGTCTTAAAAACGTAATCGCCGCTTGTTGATATCCGAAAATAGAATTCACCTCGATAAATACGGATTCTCCGCACGTTTTAATATAATACCCCGCCGTGCCGAGGTCGTCCTCGGGCATCGTAAGTCCTGCCGCTTCGAACAGTTCCTCTCTGCCGAGCACGATATACTTCGAGTTTTCGCTCCATGCGATTTCCGCGGTGCTTTCCACGGGAATATTGCAACCCGTCGCCGCAGCTACCTGCTTAGAAATTAAGGCTGCGGCTTCTCTCGCTTTCATTTGTCCGTCTTCGTAGAGAATCACGTACTCGGACGTACCGTTTTTCACGAACGCGCGAGAAGAAGGCGTTACCTTTACCTTATGCAAAGTCTTGCTTTGATAGTTATCCGCATCGACGCTGACGGGATTTTTCGCAACTGCCTCGGATTCCGTTCCCAACGTGCAAGAGGCAAACATCGTCAACGACGTCACGCATGCAAGCGCAATCGATAAAAACTTTTTAATTTTCCGTTTCATTTTATGCCTCCTTTACGATGATGACCGCCGTTTCCAGCGTAACGTTCCCGACTTCGTCCGTTACCATGATATATATTTCATACTTACCCGCCTGTGTAAAGCAAATCGAATTGGAATTTCCGGGAATTTCCTTCATTCTGCCGTTAGGTCCTGCGAAATACCGCAAAACAATCAGGTCTTCGGTCGCGGACTTGTTATCCTTTACGGTATACGTCGGTAAAATATACGTTTCGCCTACCTTGGCTTCCGTAGCCCACGCCTTGTTCATCGTCAACACGGGGGCTTCCTCGTCTTCGATGACGTAAGAATAACTATATCCGAACGCATTGGGGGAACGATTAAACGTATCCGCAGCGTCGTAGCGAACGTAATACGTTCCGTATTCGCTCAAACGAATTTTATGGGATTGCGTCGGATCGGCTTTATCCAAAATAACGCTGCCGTCGGGAGCTGTCACCGTAACTGTAAACGTGATATTCGGGTCTAAGACGTCCCCTGCGTAAGCAAGCGGCAAAACGACTTCCGTACCGATCGACGCCACGCCTCCGATATCCGCCGTCAAATAGATAGCCGGCGCAATGGAATCGGTGGACAAACTGCCGAAAATGTGATTGCCGATCTTTTCTACCAAAACGGAGGCGTTTCCGTCCACGCCGTCCAAGCGAAGCTCTACCCAAACGTAACCGGAACTAAATCCCTCGAACGGTTTTCCGTATATCGTTTCCGTAATCGCATTCACCGTGTTGTTTGCGACGAAAGCGCCGTCTTCGTAAACGAGCGTTAAAGTCTTTTCACCCGTAAAATCGAAATCGACGTATTTAGACTGTCCGGCCGTAAAACGCATTGTCGAGCCGCTCGGCATAAACTGCACGGCTACCGTTTCGTATGGATTGACGGAATCGTGCAAAAGCACCATCATGGATTCGAAATCGTCCGCACCGGAAATGCCTTTGATTTGCAACGCAAACATTTCCTCATACAATTTATTCGCAAACGTAACGCTTCCCGTTTCCGATTTCGCGTTCACGCGTAACCCGTTTCCGGTATTCAACGCAACCGCCGTACCGTTCTCCGAATATAAATAATTCTCGTAAACCAGTTTCGGACGTCCCGTTTCCGTCGTTCCCCAAGCGATAATGCAAGGCACTTCGTATTCTTTCTGTACGTTATCGACAAAGAACGTCAATTTCACCTTATCGCCGTTGTTCTGCACCGTCGGGATAAACGATTCTCCTGCCTGATAAATTTTTCCGTCCACCTTGCAACTTGCCGTCTTTTCGACTGCTTTTCCCGACGTATAATCGTAAGCGACGTATTTCGGAACAACGTAGCTGCTGCCCGAAACGAATACTTTTGGCAATACCGCCTCGTCCGAAAATATCGTGTCTGCGGACGTCGTTATTTCCACGTCATAGGAAACTTTCGTTACTTGCCCGACGAAATCCGTCACCTCATAGCAAACCGTATACGTACCTGCCTTTTGCGGACGGAACGTGCCGTTTTCAACGGTAATTTTTTCCCCGCCCGACATAACGTACGCAACCGCCGTCAACGCACCGTTACCGCCGCCGTACGTAATTTCCGCAATCTCGACGTTTTCGCCGACCGAACCTGTTTTCGGTGCGCCGTCTAAAATATTCACGAAAGGCTTTTCCGAACTTGCGCGACAGTTCACCCACAGCACCTTTTGCACGCTGTTACCGTGATAATCGCTCGCCGTGTACACAATCGCATAATAACCGATACGATCGGTAACAAACGTATCGCCGTCTACCCGCACCGTTTGCGGCGAAGAAGAATTGTAGTTGAAGTACACCTGCTTACGAACGGGCACGTAGCCGTCTATGACGTCGAATGCGACCGCTTCGGGTATGGTATAGATACCGCCGACAACCGACTGAGGCATCTCCTCGTATTCGGAACGCACCGTGATGGCGGGGGCTTCTTTGTCCGTATATACGCTGTAACGTTTGAAATTCATGCCATACGCTTGATACACGTTAAAATTCGCCGTTGCCATGCTGTACCCGTCTGCTTGTACGGACATCACGACCTTTCCGCTGGAAAGCCCTTCCCATACGCCTTCCGGATAATCGTCGGGCGAATCGAAGTCCACAATCATCGAACCGTTGATATACGCCGCTTTTTCCTCAGCGTCGTAGGAAACCGCCAAAGAAGCTTTCGTATATACGTTGTTCGAATCGAACGTTCCGGCAAACGAATGTCCCGTCGAAGTTCCCGACTGGTTTACGTTCAAAGTGGCGGTATTGTTCGATCTGTTATAAAAATAGCCTTTTGCGACCTGACCGTTCGCACACGCCAAGGTGAATGCTCTGTTTCCGTTTATCGCCCCGCCGTAAGCGTCGAAGATAACGGAAAAATATACATCGGCATTCTCCACGTCCGTAAACGTAACGGTAAGATGCGTAAAATCGCAACTCTTCAATACGTCCGGCTTTGCCATCAATTCAACCAACGTATCGTTTTTCGTCACGTTCGTCAAATCGATCGGTTGCGAAAAATACAATGTATCTCCTTGCGCCAAACGGACGTTCAACGCCCTTGCGTCTTCGCCTTTCGCCTGATTCTGAACGATCCCGTAAACGGCGGAGCTGCCTTCGCCGCAAATCACGTACGCCTCGTCCACGGTAAACGTTTCTTCCTGCAAATACGTTTTTCCGTTCACCGTAACGACGTAGCGTACCGTATAAACGCCGCCGTCGTTTAACACGACGGAATCTTTTGTCGTCACCATTCCGTCGGGCATGGTCAAAGTCGTCTCGGCAACGTAGTCCGTTCCGCCTATATTAACGCTGCGTTGCGGAAGCGAGAATTTCGTCCCGTAATCGTACGACTTCACAACGGAACTTTCTTGCCATACCGCATTCGTCTCCGCCGTGCCGGCAACGTGTGCACCCGCAAACAGCAAAGAACCGGACATGAACGCCAAACTTCCGATAAGTAAGCACGTTTTTTTGATTTTCATCGTTTTTTTCATCCTTTTACACCTCCGATCGTTAAATCGCCGAGAAATCTTTTTTGAAAAATCAGAAATACCGTCAAGATAGGAATTAATACGAGCATGGTTGCCGCCATGCAAAGCGGCGTATTCGCCGTCATCGGATTATCCGCCCTCCGCGCCAAACTGTTATCGAACGCCAACTGCAAACCCAATGCGATTGTCGGATAATCGTTCAGATAAATAAACGGGGTTTGATAATCGTTCCAATATTCCGTAAATTTAATCAACATAATCGTAAAAAACGTATTTTTTACGAGTGGCATGATAATTTGTAAAAAGATTCTCCAATTCCCCGCGCCGTCGATTTTTGCAGCCTCCGTATACGTCATGGAAATTCCCGTAAACGTTGCATAAAACACGAGAAAATATATTCCCAAAAAGCCGAACTTCATAATCCAAAGTCCCCAAATCTGATTGAACACGCCGACTTTGGTCGCAACGCGTATTTCCGAGGGCAAATTACCTACAATCGGCAATACCATGCACACGATTACGGTTGTATATATGATTTTCGAAAACCGACAAGGGAATTTGGAGCAGGCGTACGCCATAAGGCAAGGTGCCAACGTCGCCGTAAATGCACAGCCGCCTGCGTACAAAAGAGAATTGCCGTACATTCCGATAATGTTCACGCCGTTACCGTCCGAAAGCTCGACAATCATGTACTTAAACACGGTTGCATAATTGGAGAACAGCCACGTCTGCGGCAAACCCGTTAGTTTTTCGTGTTTTTCCTTAAACGAGTTCAAAAAAGCCAACACCAAAGGCGACAAAAGACAAATACCGTAAGCAATCAAACAAATCAACAAAACGACGCCGAGTACGTTCCAGCGATTTCTCGTCGCGCGATTTTTCGTCATCTCTTATTCCTCCTTCGGGCCGTATTTATCCAACAAGGCTTTTAAGCCCAACGTCAAAGGCACTGCCACCGCCGTCATTAACAAGCCCATTGCGGAAAGCACCGGATAACCGTTATACGTTCCCAAGCCGCTTGCGCTCTTTACGTAAATATAGTATCCGTACGTAACCATATTCGGTCCGCTTCCGAGCGTACTGTAAAACGAGAATAAATGCATCTGATTGGTAAAAATCGACGCGATTCCGGCAACAAGGAATGTTTTTAACGTGGAAAACACCATCGGCAAAGAAATAAACCAAAACTCTTTGATTCCGTGTACACCGTCGATTCTGCCGGCTTCTGTGATTTCCGCAGGAATGGCACTCATCGAGTTGGAATACATTAACACCGACGTTCCGAAACCGACCAACACGTTATAAAACACCAACGTCCCGAATTTCGTATTATCGTTCGCCATCAGCCCCTCCATCTTCTTTCCCGTCCACCTCAGCCAAATTTCAGGCACGGCGTTATTGACGAACGTCAAAAACGCACGTGACATAACCAATGCGGAAATAATAGAGGGCATAAACAGTAATACGCGGAAAAAACCGCTCGCCGGCATTTTTTTACTGATATAATAGGAAAACAGCAAACCGAGTCCTACGCCGCCGACGAGGTTGAAAAAGTACATCAACAACGAATTTCGAAGCGCATACTGCAACTCTCCGTACCGATCCGTCATCGATACCCATGCGTTGACGAAATTATCAAACGTCCACGACATGTGGTTTCCCAAAATATCTACGTTTTCGAAAGCAAACAAAATACTGTTAAAATTTACCACCAGATAGAAAACGAGGAATTGCGTTAAGGGCAAAGCCACTATGGCAATATAGAAGCCGAAATCGGCTTTGCTCTTAAAGCACGTTTTTCCCAAAATTTTCATAGCATTCCTCTTTTTGAAAATTTTTACATCCAAGTATATTTCTTATTATATACTTCCAATCCTTTGAAATACTCCGCCGCGGTTACACCCGCTTTCATGGCATCCGCAATCCAACGATACGTAGACGACGTCGTCGAATAATACATATCGAACGTCGAGAAACGACCTTGGTTATTGATATAACGCGTATTCTGTGCATAGGGATATACGATATCCGAAATTGCTTTCGCATTCCATACGGATCTACCGAAATTGCTAAGTTGCGACAATTCCGTATTCGTCATTTCATACTCGAATGCCTTGGGCGCACCCGTTTTCAATGTATAATCCTTCAACATCTCGTCCGAATGGCTGAATTTAATGAAATCGTATACTAAGGGAAGTTTCCAAGATTCGATATTATTCTTTATAAACGTAAGCCCGAATAACTGATCGTACAACGTTGCATTCTTTTCTCCGGAAGCACGCTTTGCAAGTTCCTCTTCGTTTGCGTTAGGCAAAGGCATTAAGGCGAAGTTGGGGTTTTTGATACCGATACTCTCGGCATACGCCAAATCGCTTTTTGCCTCCGCTTCCCACCAAATACCTTCTACAAGCATGCCGATGTCTTTGCTGTTATTTCCCGCTTTGCTGCCGACAATGAAATCGTACTGTGCCGCCGTGTGCATATAACCGCCGTCGTACATACCGGATTTTACGTATTCTTTATCCGCAGTTTTCGCATATTCCGTCAAACGGGAAATAAACTTCAAGGCGTAATATTTACCTGCCTGTCTGGACAATGCAACCAAGCTGTCCGTATCTTGACCGATCTGCGTCGATTGAGCGTCTGCCACGAAATTTCCGTTTGCGTCGATCGTACCCAAATCGGTTGCCGTACCGTCCAAGTTAAAGTTCAACATCATTTGGTCATACCCTTCGTAATCGGCAACGAACGACTGCACCATCCACTGCAAATACGAAAAATATCTGTACCCGTTCCAAACAATGGGAGTAACGCCTTTTTCGTACATATATTCCATCAAAACGAAGAATTGCTCGTACGTCTTCGGCAAACCGTCGTCGTCCGTACCGTAAAGTCCGTCCGGACCGCAATCTCTCGCCTCGTTTTCGCCCAAAACGAAATAATCTTCCAATTCCGTTCCCGCGGGTTCTTTCGCGAAATAGAAAAGCTTTTCGTCGAACAAATCTTTATCGTAAACGATACCCGTAAAAGTATTGTTGTGCGGAATACCGTAATAATGCGTTTCTCCGTTTTCCTGAATACCGAAGCTTGCTTTTTGTCCGTCCGTCATCTTATCTTCGATCGTTTTACCGTTGTCACCGGCGATCTCCGCCGTAACGGCATCCGTCATGTCCCCTAAAACGCCTTTTGCGAGCAAGGTATAATAATATGCGGATTCGGCGAAGAATACTTCGTTCTTTTCCTGCGCAAGGCTTTCCGCATTTGCCATGATATCGCTCTTTTTCGCATCGAGCACGACCTGAACGCCCGTTTTTCCGCTTTCCCAATTCGTGTCGTTTTTATGCGCTTCCTCAAACTTATCCTTTAAGCTTACAAGCCAATCGCTGCCGTAACCTGCGGTATACGAATATACGTACAGCTGCGTTTTATTCTTATCGATATCTTCGTTCAATGCGGAATCCCCGATATCGATTTTTCCGCCGCCGCAAGAAGCGAGCGACAACGCCGCCGTTGCCGAGAGCAACAATGCCAATGTTCTTTTCAAAGTTTTTTTCATGATTTTTCTCCTTTACTTATAAAATTATGAAAATATTTTTTTATTCAAACAATTTGTTTTCGACGATAAATAACGCCGGAAACGCAAACAACGTATGACACAAAGACGTGTTCCATTTTCCGTCCTTGGAAAACGCTTCGAACGTCGTCGTCGCACCCTCCGAAAGCATATTCAACCATGCCTTTTCGTCACAGAGCAGCGATTGCAACAACGTTTCCTTTTTATGTGCTTTCAACCATGCAAATATTACGGGCGTAACGAAAAGGTTGCTTTTCGACAAGCGTTTTTCGACAATCATACTTTCCAAAATGCGTTCGGCGTCTTTATCCGCGACCGTTTTTGTCATCAGTCCGAACACCTGCGACGCAAGCGCACAATGTTCGCTTTGTTC
Organism: uncultured Clostridia bacterium; assembly: GCA_964515795.1. Lineage (GTDB taxonomy): Bacteria > Bacillota > Clostridia > Christensenellales > Borkfalkiaceae > Scatosoma. Next base: position 24,146 of record CAZEVL010000009.1, read on the forward strand.
GCTGTCTTTGAACCGCTTCGTATTTTCGTCGTAAAAAACTCGTCGATACGTCTTTTTCAAGCTCTCCGTATCCAAAAAATCTATTTTCCCGTATAGGCTTTCGTAGGTCTGTAACGCAAGCAACCAATAGGCGTTCATCACGTTGTGATATCCGTGCACGACTTTCCCTTGCGTCAAATCGAAATCGTAATCGTCGCGTGCCGATTGCGGCCAATCCACTACGTTCCAGCGGTCGTATACGGAGATCAAACCGTCCTCTCGCGCGTAACGCTCGTAATGAAACTTCAACAATTCGTAATACGCATTGTTTTGCTTTTGCACGAATCCGCAATCGTCCGTCAATTTCAGATAATACCGCAACGAAATCGCCGCCATCAACGGATATTCCGCAATTTTTTGAATTAAGGAACACGGACCTTGCGCCGTACCGCCTTCTGCGACCGCCATCGTCTCAAAAGCGTTTTGTATAAACTTCTTATACAACCGCGTATCGCCCGTCATTACGATATGCGCCATTGCAGACCATACGCCGTCGCCGAAATACTGTCCTTTTTCACGACTCGGGCAATCGAGATACCCTTCTTGCAAACTGTAATGCAAAGTATTTACACACAAATCGAAAATCCGTTGCAAGCGTTCATCCGAATACGCGCATTTTGCTTTCAAACGGAACGGATAATACCGTGCCATACCGCAAACCGACAGTGCTTCGAGCGAATCCGCACCGCGAAGTTCCAAATATCTAAACGCTTTATAATCAAACGGTTCGAGATAATTTTCGCCGCTTTTCAACGTCCATTTTTCACGATATTCGCAGTTGCAACGCATTTCGTAGCGCACGCTTCCGTCTGCGTTCAATTCTTCTCCGCAAAGTATTTCCAGCCGTTCGCCGCCCTTTCCTTTTGCGTATAACTTCGGTACACCGACAAATTCCTGTCCGAAATCGTAAACGATGCAGTCCTTCACGCGACAAATCGTTTTCGGTTGTAAATATTCTATCGTCAACGGCGGTATCGGTTGCGCGTACAGCTTATAATCCGTATATTTTCGAACAAACGCGCACGTCCATGCGGAATCGTCGTAATCCGTCCGTTCAAAACCGTCTTCTACGGCGTTTCCGTCATAATTCTCCATAAACTGTGTATCGTATCCGACAATATGAGAAATCGAATAGCCGCCGTGCAATCGAACTTTCGTCCGCTCGTCGGAGCGAGCAAGTATCTCCCCGCGACACGATACGTCGTATAGCAAACCGTGCCGTTTATCGCCGCTCACCCACACGCGATTGATTAAGCCTTGATAAAGCGTATGAAACGCCAATGCGTTGTCGCCTTTTCGCAAATGTTTCGTCACGTCGACGCGCATGTAATAGTAATGAAACGGAAATCCCGGTGCCGGACCTTGTGCGACAAGCGAGCCGTTTACGTAAGCCTTCGCGTAATCGTCGGCGGAAAAATATAAATATACCTTTCCTTCCCCCGACCAAAAAAACTTGTCCCGAAACAAAACGTGCGTATCCCGAAACGGGTCTTCTTCCGCCGGAATATCGTCGTATACGTCCTTATAGGAGTCTTTTGGCTTTAATTCCGCAAAAATTCGATCGGTTATCCATTTCCCTTGAAACGAATGCATCTCCTCTCTCCCTCTGTATGTTCGTTAAAAAAATACTAAAAATAAAATTATTTGCGATTTTTTCTAAAAAAACTTGTATTTTCGGTAAATATCCTGTATAATGTAACAATGAAATTCTTTTATTACAATCATGAACGTAACTTAAACCCGAAGGATAACAGCTATTTTCCGCATTTGCACAATGACTACGAATTACTCTTTTTCGAAGAGGGTGACGCAGACTATCGTATAGGAAATTCCATTTATCATTTACAGAAAAACGATTTACTCCTCATCAAGCCTGCCGTATTGCACTGTTTATTGCTGAAATCGCATAGCACGTACGAACGCACGATGTTCAATTTTTCGGAAAGCGACATGTTAAAAGATACGCTCCCCTTGCACGAATTTTATCGTATTCCCGAAGACAGCCCGATCGTTCGCATTATCGCCGACCTAAAAACCGCCAAGAAACTTTTCAACAAAGAAGAATTTAACTACTATAAACGTGCTTCTTTGGAAATGATTTTACTGTATTTGAAATACGATCAATCGGAAAAGTGCACCTCCGCACAAAGCGTCAATAAAACGATTGACAAAATTTTGCAATACATCGACGATAATTTGGAGACTCCGTTATCCACGGATATACTTTCCAAACAGTTCTACGTCAGTCCGTCATGGATCGTACATACTTTCCGCAAGAAACTGAACATCAGCGTCAAACAATACATCAATCAAAAGAAAATTCTGCACGCACAAGAACTGATTTCTCGAGGTATTTCCTGTACGAAAGCTGCGGAATTATGCGCTTTTAACAATTATCCGACGTTCTATCGTCTTTATAAACAGTATCTTCGGCACGAACCGTCCGATGACAGCCCGAAAAACTAATCCCGAATTTTTTTCTTGCATAGCGACCCAACAATCGCTATGCAAGTTTTTTTTATTTTCGGATTCGAGTTATGCCATAGGCACGACAAACGCACCTGCACCCGCCGACAAATTCAGAGTCAACGTACCGTCCGTCAACGGCATAACCGTAGCTTCGCCGCCTGCCGTATAAACAATTGCGTATTTGCAAGAACCGAAATTCATCGTAACCGCATTCGTATGCGCCAAAGTAGGATCGGTATAATTGACTACCATATACCCGTCTTGCCCACCTTGCGTATATCTGCCGAACAGTGCGTCGTATGTACTGCCGTAGCTTGTCATCGCGCCCGTATCTTTCGTCGTCAGATCGGTAATTTTGCCGAATGCGGTACCGTTTTCGGAAACGGTAGAACCGCTCGAAACGAAAGTTCCTTGCCAATTATATGCCGAGGTGACTTTTGCAAAAGGCAATGCGTTACCGTTAGCCGTCTTTACGTAATCGTACATATTGCCGCGCGAAGTATATTCGTTCTTATACCAACCGTCTTGCGCCACGATGCCGTTCGCCGTACTGCCGCTGCTTGCCGTCGTACAATAAGAGAAATATTCAAACAAGTCCGCCCCCATGGCGAGCCCCGTATAAATTTGCATGGAAATCTCCGCCGCGGAAGAAATATCTCTTCCTAAATCATGCGTGCCGTCCGAATTCTGATTAGGTTGAATGAATTGATAGGTCTGCAAACAGATCCCGAAACGAGCCTCTGCGCCGACGCCGTTACGGTTTTCGTTGTAGGATTTCGTTTTCGTCGCCGCGGTCAACAGGTCGAACAGATAATAATCGTAAATCACGCCTTTCCCCGTTTCGCGGAAAGGATAACAATCCAAACATACGCTCGCCGTACCGCCGTTAAGTTTCTTTACGATTTTGTTGATATAATCGTCGACGTGAACGCCGTAAGTAGCTTGATATTTCGCGCTATCGTACTTATTTCCCGTAATCCAATCCCAAATACTGCTACCGCTGCTTGCTTTATATCCGCTTTCCCAATGGTCGAAAGACAACGAACCTACCAAGTTCATGTGCCATAACTTATCCTTTGCGTTCGCGTTTTTCCAAGCAATCAAATCGCCGAGCGAATCGAATTGCGTAGAAGTGTATTCGTCCGCCATGTAAAAATCGGAAATTTTATTTTCGGCATACAACTCCGATAAGGATTTTGTCAACGAATCCTCTTTGCCGCTGGATGTGAATGCGTTTCCGTCCGTAGTCGTCCAACGGTCGTTGTCGGTAAACCACGTATTCGTCAAAGCCGCGCTCGTACCCATATTTCTGACCATTGTCGTCTTACCCTGCGCCGCCACGGCTTCCGCCGCACTTATATAAGTAGGAAAACCGTCCGTCGTCAACAGATACGTGGTGAACCCCAAATCGAAATATTGTTGCAAATTCTTTTCCAATCCGCGCGGCGGAAAATCGGCAAACGTATAATACTCCGCGTCCGCATCCTCCATGGAAGCATTCGATACCGACACCGTTATCGCTTCTTCGAAACGAAAATATATGTCGTCCAGCTTTAACAGCAAACCGCTATCCAAGCAAAGTTCGCCCGATAACACGCTTTCGCTCACAAATTCTACCAAGCCGACGACGGGATGATAATATGCCGTCATCTCGATCGGAGCGTTATCCATGACGATTTTGCCTTTGCTCTCCATTTGCGTTTTCTCGGCTCTCGCAATGTCCGCATTCGTTTCTAAGAATAAAGAATCGGATAAAACGTATTGCTTCGTCGTTTTTATCGTTCTGACATCCGATTGACACGTCACCGTCAGCGTAACGTCTTTCTTCAAAATGCCGTCGTATGCACAGAAACGCAGCGTAACCTCGCCGCTGTCAACGATCGTCGCCGTAGAACCGCTCAACGTCAACGCCGTCCCAGAAACAATCGACCAAGTCGTATCTCCCGTGACGTTGAACGCGAATTTTTCGTTCACGTCAAAAGTCTCGCCGCATGAGCCGCTCACCGTTTTTGAATTTTCCGAGGAAAACGATTTTTCGACGATTTGCGCCAACGCCGTCTTCAAGCCGATGCCGTAATCCGCTTTCGTATCCGCCATAGCCATATCGGCTACGTAAACGATCGATCTTGCATCGGACGGTTTCGAATAGAAATATTCGCCGTCGAGGATATAATACGCCACCGCTTGATAACTAAGCGTCCAATTTTTATCCATAATGCCGACGATACAGCCTCTCAAAGTGCCGCTTTCCACCAATTCTTTTTCAAACGTAAGGGCAATACTGTCTTTCGATTTTCCTTTAACCGTTTCGAAATAGGTGAAATAATCGTTGAACTTGCTTTCGTTGTAATCGTCGATATACTTTTGCGGAACGATAAACATCCCCACTTCCGTTGCCGCATTCGCCAATTCCGTATCGACGTTTGCCGTAAAACGAATCCCCGTTTTATCGTTATCGCCGACCACCGCGCGAACGCTTGCTCCCTCTACGAAAGACATAGCGTAGACTTGGTTGCGATATTCGTACACTTTTCCGCCCGTGGGATACAGCATACCGTCCGCAAAACCGATTTCGGGATCGGTGAGGTTTAAGTCGTTGTTTACGTACACGTAAATAACCGTAAAACCTTGTTCACTGTTCGCATGCATTTGTCCCCACGTAGGCGTCGCATACAATCTAGCCGCATTGGCTGCACCCGTATAATCGTAATTCAAGTCATACCTAACCGTATTCCAATACGTCAAAGGCTTTCCGTCTACCGTAATATAATCGTTTAAGTACGTATAATTATTTCCCAATGCCCACCCGTTGTTGGTGAAATCCATGGCAAAATCGGGAACTCTAAGCTCGTATTTCGCATAATTGCCTTGTGTACCGACCTTTGTAACTTTATATTCGAAATCGCATTTCGTAACGTTCGCCTCGTCAGCGTTCACCGCCACGAGATTTTGCACGTTGCTTACGTCGGGAATAAGCTTGAATATAACATCTTCCGTCGTTTTGTAAAACGTGCCGTTATTCTTCATTTCAAAGCCTGCTTTTATCCCGACTTTCAAGCCTGCCGCAGGCAGATAATTACGATTGATTTGAATGTTTATATTATCCTGATTTACACAGACGGCAACGGGATTCCAATCCTTACCTTTGCTTAACTTATCGTCCAAAGCGGTCGAAAGATACGTGAAATCGTCGTTCTTCACCGCTTCGCGCAACTCTGCCATCGTTTTACCGTTGAACGTGAGATAATCGCATACATCGATACCGTTGATATTCGCATGGTCGTTTGCCCAAGTCGCTTCCGGATTAAATGCGCTTATATATTGCAAATTCACGGAATATTGCGAACCGCCATTTAAGGGCAACGTTACTTTTGCCGTCCAACCATCGTTCATAATTTCGGTCGGCGTGCCTTGTTCGTAAATCGTTGCGCCGTCGCGCCCGACGTACAACATACCGTCCGCAAGGTCGAATACGGGATCGGTAATGTCTTGCGCAGTCATCCAATCGCTATGCAAAAATACCGCAATCGTCGTCGATGTATTCGATTGATACATCTTTGCAAACGTAGGCGTTGCATATATTCTATGCGTTCCGAGTGCCCCCGAATAATCATAATCCTTGCTATACGTAACCGTATTCCAATACGCCAAAGACTTCCCGTTTATCGTAATATAATCGTTTAAGTACGTATTATGATCACAAAGCGACGTCCCGACATTACCGTAATTCATCAACGCCGACGAACTGATATGATAACAAATATACCCGGAATGTTGAGAATCCCACCCCGAGACTCTGCTATAACTAACGGTAGCCTTTTTCGTAACGATTTCCGCTTCGTCTACCGGCACGGCTTTTAAGCTGTCATAAGTAAATCTGTCACTCTTGAACGAACTAACGTCGGGGATAAGTTTGAACATAACGTCTTTCGTCGTTTTGTAAGTTGTGCCCCCGTTTGTCATTTCAAAGCCTGCTTTGATCCCGAATTCCAACCCGCCGGGCGCAAGATAATTTCTGTTGATTTGAATGTTTATATTATCGGTATTCACGCAAGCGGCTACGGGATTCCAAGTTTCGCCGTTATCTATCATTCCCTCATCGTCAGAGACGGGATACAGCGTATTAAGTTGCGTGCCTTTCGCCTGTATCTCTTTCAGCGTTTCACCGTTGAATGTAAGATAATCGCGTACGTCGATACCGTTAATATCGGCATGATCGTTCGCCCAAGTTGCTTTGGGATTAAACGCGCTCGTGTAGTTCAACGTTACTTGATACATGGAATTCCACAAATCCCAGCGAATGGTTGGCGTTGCCGTCCATTTATCGTCCATAACCTCGACGGTCGCACTTTCCGCTTTCGTCTTGACTAATCCGCGTTCTTCTTTGCCGAAAAATACGCCTCCGTCATACAAAAAAACGATTGCCATAAATAAAATGCACACAGATAAAACTCTGTTTTTGATTTTCTTCATTTTTCTGTTCCCCTTACCTTTTTTAGATTCCCCAATCCTGATCGGTCTTGGTTTTATCTCCCGAATCCGTCAATTCGCCCGTAGACGTCCTTATGATATCTTCCTCGCCCCAACAAACGATTTCCAACTCAAACCGTTCATAACGCTCTTTTTCGGTTTGCATACTCAAATTCCTCCCGGTAATGTTTTTATATACTCGGCAAAGCCGCATATTTCTCTGTTTTCTACCTACGTTTTATCTTTTTCCGCCTCGACCGACAGAGCCTTTATCGCACACACGCAACCATGCTTTTCACCGCGCTCAAACAATAATGTCCACTCTCGTTTTTCAAAACTTCCTATCAATTCCTGAATAAACGTTATTGCTTGCTTAGCATAAGCAAGCAGGGCTAGCCCTGAAACAGCCGTTCTAACGATGCAAAAGCGCAAAAACTGTTTATACTCCTATTCCATTCTATATAACTTAAATTTATTATAGCATGTTAAAATTAAAAATTCAATATCATTTTTAGTCACTTCATATTACATTTTTGGCAAACATACAAGCTCGATTTTTTTCACGATTCGCTCCAAATAAATCCGCCCCGTCCCCTACACTCCCAGCTAATTTTTCGTTGCACACTTACCTTTACCGTACAAAGCGAAAAATTGTATAAAGCTTAGTTATTAAAAGAAGCGTCTTTTAAGTTTAGAAAGGCAAAAACTCAAGAAGAAGCCGAACGTGAATTGCATAATTGGTTGTTTTGGACGGAAAGCACGGAAACGGAAGAATTCAAAGCATGCACAACCGCTTTCCATAATTTGAGTAGAGAAATTATAAATTCTATTGTTTACGACTACAACAACGGATTCACGGAAGGTACCGACAATGTAATTAAAGTCATTAAACGAAACACTTACGGGGATCATAAATTTGAAAACTTACGAAAACGGATATTCCTCGTTTCGAGTGAAAATTCCCATCAGGCGGCAACCTAACGGGAACTACTTGGTAATAATTTATTAAACTTTTTTTATTTCTCCATACCCCAACATTTATTATAGA
>CAZEVL010000010.1:0-31472 GCA_964515795.1 uncultured Clostridia bacterium
ACAAAATTGCATTTGCATACGCACAATACGACGGGTACGGGCGATATGACCTATTTGATGGCGATTTTGGCAGGCGTGGATATCGTGGATACGGCGTTGTCGCCCTTGGGAAACGGCACTTCGCAGCCCGCCACCGAGCCGCTCGTCGCGACTTTGCAGGGTACGCCTTACGATACGGGTATCGATATCAATAAATTGTTGCCGATCGTAAAACATTTCAAGACCGTTGAAAAGCGATTGAAAGACGATAAGATTCTCAACGAGAAGTCCAAGGGTATCGACGTTAATACGTTGTTGTACCAAGTCCCCGGCGGTATGCTTTCCAACCTCATCAACCAGTTGGAGAAGGCGGGAAAAGCCGATAAACTGATGGAATGCTTGGCGGAAGTTCCCAACGTCAGAAAGGACTGCGGTTATCCTCCTTTGGTAACGCCGTCGTCGCAGATTGTCGGTACGCAAGCGGTTATGAACGTTGTCATGGGCGAACGTTACAAAATGGTCACCAAAGAAACGAGAGATTTGTTCGCAGGTAAATACGGTACGTTGCCCATGCCTTTGAACGAAGAAGTCGCACCGAAAGTTTTGGCAGGCGCGGAACGCATTACTTGCCGTCCTGCGGATTTGTTGCAACCCGAATACGAAGATATTAAAAAGAAAGTTATCGAACTCGGTTATTACGAAAAAGAAGAGGACGTGCTTTCTTATGCGGTATTCGAACAAGTGGCGGAAAACTTCTTTAAGTGGAGAGAGGCGCAAAAGAACGGCGTAGACCGTGATTTGGCAAAGACGAACGTTTATCCCGTATAACGGAAGTCCAAAATATACGAAAGCGCAACCGATAGCTTTTATCGGTTGCGTGCTTTTATTTCAATGAGGTGCAAAATGAAAAAAGTCTGTGTTATCGGAGGCGGCGCGGCAGGATTGATGGCGGCGTACGCGGCGGCGAAAAACGGGCATGAGGTTACGCTTTTCGAAAAGAACGAAAAGCTCGGTAAAAAAATATATATTACGGGTAAAGGTAGATGTAATTTTACAAACGACGTTCCGCCCGAAGAATTTTTACAAAACGTTGTGCGCGGACAAAAGTTTTTGACGGGAGCATTGTATTCGTTTCCGCCCAAACGTACCATAGACTTTTTTGAAAATTACGGTATGCCGGTGAAGGTAGAACGCGGAAATCGCGCTTTTCCCGTCTCCGATCATGCGAGCGACGTTACGAAAGCCTTAGAGCGCGCTTGTAAAGAAGTCGGGGTTTTCATATCCTTGAAAGAAGAAGTACGAAAAATCCAATGTACTATGCCAGACGTAAATACATCGTCTGACATAGTAGTCGAAACGTGTACATCGAGCTATACGTTTACGGACATCGTTATCGCAACGGGCGGATTGAGTTATCCGTCTACTGGTTCGACGGGGGACGGATATATTTTTGCACGGAATTTCGGGCATACGGTTACCGATTTGAAATGCGGACTTTGCGGTTTGAATTTGGAGGGAGACCGGTTTAAGGATTTGCAAGGCTTGTCCTTGAAGAACGTTACGCTTCGCATAAAGAACGGAGAGAAAATCGTATACGAGGATTTCGGTGAAATGCTTTTTACGCATTTTGGCATTTCCGGACCGATCGTACTGTCCGCTTCGTCTATAATAAATCGATTGCCTTTGGGGCAGCTGACTCTGTCTTTGGACTTAAAGCCGGCGTTGGACGAGCAGACGCTCGATAAGCGATTGCTTCGCGATTTCGAAAAGTATAAAAACAAGCAAATCGCAAACGCTTTGGTAGAGTTGTTGCCGCAAAAACTAATCGGCGTTTTGTTGAGCGTTTGCGGAATTTCGGAGAAGAAAAACGTCAACGTTTTAACGAAGGAAGAAAGAGCCGCGCTCGTGAAAAACTTAAAGGCGTTTCCGTTGCGCGTTCGCGGGTTGCGCGGTTTCGAAGAAGCGATTATCACTTCCGGCGGCGTGTCGCTTTCGGAGATAAATCCGAAAACGATGGAAAGCAAAAAGCAAAAAGGGATTCGATTTTGCGGAGAAGTGTTGGACGCGGACGCGTTTACGGGCGGTTTTAATTTGCAAATCGCTTTTGCGACGGGATTTGCGGCAGGGAATTCTATTTCTTGATTTCGGATTTCGATATGTCGGGCGAAAAGCTTGACTTTCGTATTGTTTTTTTGTTATACTATAAACACTGTGACTTTATTTTTTAGGAGCGTGTGCATGACGGTAATTCGAGGGGCGACGACAATCGAAAAAGATTGTAAGGAAGAAATTTCCGCGTCGGTGAAAGAGCTTTTGGATTCGATTTTTGAGGTAAACGCATTGCGACGGGAGGAAGTGTCTGCGTTCGTGTTTTCTTTGACTACGGACATTCATTCTTTTCACCCGGCAAAAGCGGCAAGAGAATGCGGCTATGATTTCGCGCCGTTGTTTGCGGCGATCGAACCCGACATCGACGGCGGATTAAAATTATGCATTCGAGTGATGATTTTCACAGAACGCGACAAGGCGGAGCATACTACGACGCACGTTTATCAGAAAGGAGCGAGAGTTTTGAGAAAAGACATTTCGGAAATTTACAATATCGCATTGGACGGACCTGCGGGCAGCGGTAAAAGCACCGTTGCGAAAACGTTGGCGAAAGATTATAACATTTTGTATTTGGATACGGGGGCGATGTATCGTGCCTGCGGCTTGAAGGCACTGCGTATGGGAATCGATTTGAAAAACGCGGCGGAAGTAGAAAAAATGTTGCCGCTTTTGGACGTTCGGGTGGAATATCGCGACGGTAAACAGCATACGCTGTTGGACGGGGAAGACGTTTCGGAAGCCATTCGCGAAAATCGGGTGTCTATGGCGGCTTCCGACGTTTCCGCTTATCGCTCCGTTCGTGAAAAGATGGTGGAGATGCAGCGCGAGATTGCGAGAAGAATGTCTTGCGTGATCGACGGAAGAGATATCGGTTCTGCGGTGCTCCCCGACGCAAAATATAAGTTTTTCATCACGGCAGACAGCAAAGTTCGCGCCATGCGCCGTTATAAGGAGCTGTCGGCGCGCGGAGAAACGGTAGATTTTCAATCGTTACACAACGAGATTTTGCTCCGCGACAAACAGGACAGCGAAAGGGAGTTTTCGCCGCTCGTACAAGCGGAAGACGCCGTGGTGGTCGATACGTCGGAAATGTCCGTAGATGACGTCGTGGCACGAATTAAGGCTTTGATTCAATCTAAAATCTAACAGAGGGAACGGTATGAAAACTCGATCGGAAGAATGCGGTACGAAACAGCCCGAGAAAAAAAACAAGACGATTACGATAAAGGCAAATAAAAAGGGGCGACATAAGATTGCTTTAATGAACGTGTTGCGCGTTATATTTATTCCTCTTTATTATATTATCAAGCCGTTTCGTTATTACGGAAACAGAAAAGTCAAAGACGGCGCGTGCGTATACGTCGTTAATCATTATACGTTGTTAGATCCTATTTACGTTGCGGGTACGACGTGGGAAGGAATACATTTCGTCGCAAAAAAACAGATAGAAAAAATGTTCTTAATCGGTTGGTTTGCCAAAAAAGTGAAATGCATTATGGTAAATCGCGACGGACACGACGTTCGCGGCGTATTGGATTGTCTGAAATGCTTAAAAAACAATGAAAAAATAGCCATATTCCCCGAAGGGACGCGCAACAAGACGAGCGAAGAACCTTTGCCTTTCAAGCACGGCGCGGCGGCTTTGGCGATCAAATCGAAAACACCCGTCGTGCCTATGGTTATTTACGAGAAGCCTCGGTTGTTTCATTGCACGCATATTTTGGTCGGGGATCCGATCGTTTTATCGGAGTATTACGACAGAAAACTTTCGGAAGAGGAAACTTTGTCGGTAGACGATATGCTTCGAAAGACGTTGATTTCCATGAAAGCGGAGCATAAAGCTTTTTTGGAGAGCAAGAAAAAGGGAAAGAAAGCATAATGGAGTTTTTGATGGCGAAAAGCGGCGGCTTTTGTCGGGGCGTAAAAAGGGCGGTCGATACGGCGATGTCGATTGACCCGAAAAATACGTATATCTACGGGGAGATTATTCATAATCCGGATGTCGTGCGCGCTATTACCGAGCGCGGTATTCAAACGGTGGACGATTTGTCGCAAGTTCCGCGCGGAGCTACGCTCGTCATTCGTTCGCACGGCGTCGGAAGGGCAGTATACGAAGAATGCGAACGTCGCGCCATACGAGTGGTGGATTGCACTTGCGAATTCGTAAGGAGAACGCAACGCATCGTGGACGAGAAACATCGTCAGGGAAAAACGATTGTTATCGTCGGGGAACGTACGCATCCCGAGGTCGTCGGGTTAAGCGGTTGGTGTGACGACGAAGCGTACGTGATTGCTTCGGAAAACGAAGATTTTTCGATTTTTTCCGAAAAAGAATGCTGTGTAGTGGCACAAACGACCTATTCTAAAGAAAAATTTGAAAAAATTATTAAAAATCTTAAAAATAATCGTGGTAAAACAGTTGAAGTTTTTGAAACAATTTGCTATACTACTATAGAGAGACAAAACGAAGCAAGCGAATTATCGAAGCGATGCGACGCCGTTTTGGTTATCGGAGGCTTAAACAGCAGCAACACGAATAAGCTTTACGATATCTGTGCGGCGAACTGTCCCGACGTATTTCGTTTGGAGCGTGCTGTCGATCTCGATTATAAAACAATCGAAAGATTTAAAAATGTAGGTATTGTTACGGGTGCAAGCACCCCTAACGCGCAAACTCAGGAGGTTCTATTAAAGATGGAAATGGAAACAGAAGCAAAAGCAACGATGGCTGAAGTCGTTGCGAACATGGACAGTCAACCGAAGTTCAAGAAAGGACAGTTGGTTACGGCTACGATTTCGTCGGCAGACGATACGGGTGTTGCAGTATTGCTCCCCCTTGCCAAGAAAGAAATTATTCTTGACAAAGACGAAGTAGACTGCGAAGTTTACAACAAAGACGATTTCAACTCGAAATTGGGCGAAGAAATCGAACTTATGGTCGTAGGCATCAATCCCGTTAAGCTTTCCCAGAAGCAGATCAAGAAGATCAAAGAAGAGGAAGCAATGATTGCCGATATTCAAAACGGTAAAGATTTTGAAGTCGTATGTACCGGTTTCAACAAAGGTGGTTTGACGTCTGAACTCGGTTCTTATACGGTATTCGTTCCCGCTCGCGAAATTCGTTCGGGTTACGTAAAAGAACTCGATAAGTACGTAGGCAAGAAATTGCGTCTTAGACTTATCGAAGTAAAGACCGAGAGAAGAAAGGAGATCATCGCTTCTCAACGTGCTATTATCGAAGAAGAAAGAGCTGCTAAAGAAGCCGCAAGAGCTGCTAAAGAAGCGGAATTCTTTGCAAACATTCACGTTGACGACGTTGTTGAAGGTAAGGTTGAACGTGTCACCGCATTCGGTGCATTCGTATCCGTAAACGGATTCGATTGTCTTGCACACATTTCCGATCTTTCCTGGACGGGTGTTAAGACGGTTACCGACGTACTCGAAATCGGTAAAAAGTATCAATTCAAAGTGCTTAAAATCGACGAAGAAGCCAAAAAGGTTTCCATCGGTTACAAGCAGCTTCAGGCACAGCCTTGGGATATCGCTGCCGACAAGTATGCGGAAGGTGATGTAATCCATGGTAAAGTCGTACGTATCGTACCTTTCGGCGCATTCGTAGAAGTAGAGAAAGGCATCGACGGTTTGGTACACGTTTCCCAGATTTCTCACGAATTCTTGGAAAATCCTACCACGGCACTTGCAATCGGTCAGGAAATCGACGCAAAGATTTTGAAGCTCGACTGCGCAGAAAAGAAGATGACTCTTTCTATCAAAGCACTTGAACCGAAGCCCGAAAACCTTGAAAGAAAGCCCAGAGCGGCTAAGTCCGAAGACGGCGAAGGTAAAGAAAAAGTAAGAAAGCCCAGAGCGCAGAAGCCTGCCGATGAAGTTACCGAATGGAACGAAGGCGGTCTCGGCGGCGTATCTATTGCGGATTTGCTTAATAAGAACTCCTGATTGTTTTAGGCGAATAATACTTTGAAATAAAATGAAAAATCTGCTTTTATTTGGTTAAAAGCAGATTTTTTTGTGTATAAATAATTGTTGAAAAAATGTGTAAGGAGATTTTTTATGAAGAAGCAAGGTAAAATTAAAATTTCAAGCGAAAATATGATGCCGATTATCAAGAAGTGGTTGTATTCCGATAAGGATATTTTCCTTCGTGAAATCGTAGCCAACGGTATAGACGCTATCACGAAACATAAAAAACTCGCAGAACTCGGCGAAGCTGCCAAAGAAGAAACGGGTTACCGCATGAACGTTTACGTGGACGAAAAAGCGAAAACGTTGACGGTGGAAGATAACGGTATCGGTATGACGGCGGAAGAAGTCGAAAAATACATTACGCAGATTGCGTTTTCGGGTGCGGAGGACTTTATCCAAAAATATGAAAAGGCGTCCGGGGACGGTATTATCGGGCATTTCGGTTTAGGGTTCTATTCCGCATATATGGTTTCCGAATTCGTAGAGATTTTCACGAAGAGTTACAAGGACGAACCGGCTGTGCATTGGGAATCCGACGGCAACGCGACCTATAAAATTTCCGATACGGACAAGACGGAACGCGGCACGAAAATCGTTATGCACTTGGCGGAAGGCGAAGAAGAGTTCTTGAAAGAAGCTCGCATTCGAGAATTGTTGCATAAATACTGTTCGTTTATGCCGTTTGACATCTACTTGAATCCGAAGGGCGAAGACTCGGAAAAGCCGATAAACAATACGTTGCCTTTATACCTGAAAGATCCGAAAGAATGTACGGACGAGGAGTATAAGGAATTTTATGCTCAAACCTTTATGGATTACAGCGAACCGCTGTTTTGGATTCATTTGAACATGGATTATCCGTTTAATCTGAAAGGGATTTTGTATTTCCCGCAGGTGAAGAAACAGCAGGTACAACTTGAAAAAGGTCAGGTGAAGCTGTATTGCAATCAAGTATTTATCGCCGATAATATTAAGGAAGTTATTCCTGAATTTTTGATGCTTTTGAACGGTGTGATCGATTGTCCCGATATTCCTTTGAACGTTTCGAGAAGCTTCTTGCAAAACGATCGACAAGTTCAAAAAATTTCCAAGCACATTACAAAGAAAGTAGCGGATAAGCTTACCTCTTTGTTCAAAAACGATAGAGAAAAATACGAGAAATGCTGGAAAGATATTTCTACGTTTATCAAATTCGGTTGTTTGAAAGAAGAAGAATTTTACGATAAAGTAAAGGATATCTTGATTTTCAAGAACTTGAACGGAGAATATAAACCCGTAAGCGAATATTTCGGAGAAGAAGTAACGGAAGAAGCCGCGAAAGAAGGTGCGCAACCGAAAGCTGTTTACTACGTTTCCGACGAGGTACAACAAGCACAATATATCGCAATGTTCAAAGACGCGGGCTTGGACGCAATCCTTTGCGATTCGTATATCGATTCGCATTTCGTAAGTTTCTTGGAATATAAAAATCCGAAGCAATGCCGTTTCGTTCGCATCGACGCGGATATTGACGGGGCTTTGAAGGGAGATTCCGTTTCCGAAGAAGAACAGAAAGATTTGATCGAAGCGGTTAAAAAACAGTTGGTGAACCAAAACATTCAGGTCAAGGTAGAAAAGTTTAAGAGCGGTAAATTGCCTGCAATCGTAAACGTAGAAGAATTTATGCGCAGAATGTCGGAAATGAACAGTTTTTACGGTATGGAAGAAACGGACGCGACGAAAAACGCAACGCTCGTTTTGAATTTAACCAATCCTATCGTTTCGGGATTGTTGCGTCAACCCGAAGAAAAGCAGAAAGTTTTAATCAATCAAATTTACTATTTGGCAATGTTGTCGTACAAACCGTTGAGTGCGGAAGAACTTGCGGACTTTACGGATAAGAGCGTGGAAATGCTTTTTGAATACAGCAAAAATTAATCGGTATGCATCATTTTGAAAAATATCGCCTTCGGGCGATATTTTTTTGTTCTATTTTTTTTCGTTGCGGCATATAGTATAACAAATGTTGGAATTCTTATCGGACAATCTAAAAGAGGCGTTGCGAAACGTCAATAAAAAATACGTGTATGAATTGCGGTTGCGTGCGGAACAACCCGTAACCGTAAATTACGGCGGAGTTTATCGTTATCTCGGCAACACAGGGCTTACAGAGCGGAAAGAAGCGGCAATCTATCCTACGGCGGAGGAGATAGAAGAATGCGTATTCCGTGCCGGAAAATGCTCGATTTACGCCGTGGAGGAACAGATACGTCAAGGATTTATCACTGCGGAACACGGAGAACGTATCGGCTTGGCGGGGGAATACGTTATGGAGAAAGGACAAGCGATTGCTTTGCGGAATTTTACTTCGATTTGTATACGCATGCCGCACGAAATACTCGGTTGTTCGGAACGAATTTATCGTTCTTGTATGTCGGAGTCGATTCGCTGTATTTTGATTATGTCGCCGCCCGGTTTGGGCAAAACGACGATTTTGCGAGATATAGCCTACAAAATGAGTACGCAAACGCGGAAAAATATTTTGATTTGCGACGAGCGCGGGGAGATTTCCGCCGGAAACGTCGGGGCGAGCTGCGATATTTTGAAATTCTGCGATAAAACGACGGCATTCGAAGCCGGTACGCGTGCTTTGCGGCCGGACGTCATCGTTACGGACGAATTATCGGAAAAGGATTGCGCGGCGGTGCGGCGCGCTATGGCATCGGGTATTAAGGTGGTAGCGTCGGCGCATATTGCAGACCGAACGAGCTTGCGAGAACCCTTTTTGCCGCTTTTCGAACGCTACGTGCTTTTGGACTCGGAACGGATCGGAAAGCTTCGTGCGATTTACGATGCGGACGGGAACGAAATGCTGTATGATTAAATTTTTGTTGGGAATCGCCGTGATCGTCTTTACAAGCTTTTGCGGATATGCCTTTGCTCGAAAATATCGTCAAAAGCAGTTGTTCTTTCGTCAGTTTTATACGTTTAACGAACGGTTTTTGAGCGAAATTTCTTATTATCGGCGTCCGCTGCGTGAGTTTGCCGGAAAATATACGTATAAGGACGAGTTCGGTGCGTTTTTACAGACGTTTTTTTACGGATTGGAAAAGGAAATGCCTTGTATGAAAGACGTATTGGACAAACAGGAGTACGACTTCTTGCGCAAGGAGGAAAAAACGATTGTGAACGATTATTTTTTGATGCTCGGGAAAGGGGACAGCGCGTCGCAAAAGCTGTATTTCACCGCTATGCGGGATACACTTCTAAAACAGAGACAAGAGGCGGAACAAACCTGTAAAAAATATGCGGATTTGTATGTAAAAATCGGCTTTTTATTCGGGCTGTTGCTATTGATTTTGATTGTTTGACGGTGTGAAATGGATATTACGATTTTGTTTAAGATGGCGGCGATCGGTATCATTGTTACGGTAATTTGCCAAATATTGAAAAAATCAGATCGCGACGATATTGCCACGATGGTGAGTATTGTGGGCTTGGTGATCGTGCTTGCGGTCGTAGTGAGTATGGTCGGGGATCTGTTTCGGGAAATTCAAACGATTTTCGGATTATAGCGAGGACGGAGAGTATGGAAATTTTGAAAATAATAGGCGTTGCGTTCGTGACGGCGATCACAGCCGTTTTATTGCGAGCGACGAAACCCGAATTGTCTTTCGCCGTTACGATAACGGGGGTTATCGTAATCTTGCTCTTTTTATCGGAACGTCTGCAAACGGTCGTTGCGGCTTTTTCGGAAATAGCGGAAATAGCCGGCATGGAAAACGGACTGTTGAAATTGCTGTTGAAAATCGTGGGGGTCGGGTATATTACGGAATTCGGTGCGGGTATCTTAAACGATTTCGGTAGTAATACGATTGCGGACAAGGTGGTATTGGGCGGAAAGATTACCATCGCGGCATTGTCTTTGCCGATTCTCGAAAACGTATTGCGCTTGGCGCAAAAGTTGGTACAGCTGCTATGAAAAGAAGCGTTGTTTGTAAATATTTATGTCTACTCGCGGTCGTGCTGTTTGTTGTCGGCACGTTCACTCCTACAATCCGCGCGCAAGCCGAACCTACGGAAAGTTCGTCGGCGGAGCTGGGTAACACGTTGGAGGAGCAGCTCGACGCGTTGGACCTTGCCGCATTACAGAAATACGTGGATTCCTTAGACGGCTTTTCGGGGAGCGTAACAGAGCGTCTGCTTGCGTATATTCAAGGAGAAACGGTAGACTATCAAAGCTTTGCGCAATCGCTTTTGAATACGATATTTTCAAAAATATCCGAGTTACTTCCGTATTTTGCCTGTATTTTAGCTATCGCGCTCGTATCCGGAGTGTTGTCTGCGGTGAGTGCTTCGTGTAATACGGTTACGTCTTCGACAATGCTGTTTTCGGCGGCGTATGCGGCGGCACTGTTGCCGTTGCTCAGCGTTTTGATTGAATGTTTCACACAGACCTTTAATACTATGCGTGAAATAAAACGACAAATGGATATCGTATATCCGCTTATGCTCACGTTGATGTCGGCGAGCGGCGGTACGCTTTCGGCAGCCGTTTGTAAGCCTGCCGTCGCGTTTTTTTCCAACGGTATCGTTTCGATTGTTACGTCCGTCATAATACCTTTGACGATTTTAACGGTGCTTTTTTCTATGGCAAACAATTTTTCGAAAGAGTTAAAACTCGACAAATTCGGAGATTTTTTCAAGAGTATCAATAAATGGGCGATAGGGTTGTGCGTATCGGTATTCGGGTTGTTTCTAACCGTTCAAGGGATTAGTGCGAGTACGTACGACGGAGTCGTAAAACGTGCGGCAAAATACGCCGTCGGGAACGGCGTTCCCATCATCGGCGGTTTTTTATCCGGCGGATTCGACTTGGCGATAGCCGGCAGCGTTTTGATTAAAAACGCTTTGGGCGGTATGGGAATATTCTTATTGGTCGCCGTTTTGTTCGACGCGACGGTTACTTTGATTGCGGTTACGCTGTTTTTGCGCTTTACCTGTGCCGTGACGCAACCGATCGGGGACGGAAAAATATCGAATTTTTTAGGTGAAACGGCGGATAATTTGCGGTATTGTACGGCAGGACTTTTGTTTACGGCGTTTTTATATTTTCTGTCCGTCGTGATGATGATTTCTTCCTCGGCGGCGTTGTTTTGAAAGAGTATGCATGGAGTATTATCGGGATAGTTTTGTTGGCGGCGACATTATCGGCGATCGTGCCGGAGGGGAAGACTGCCGCCGTTGTCAAAGGCGTGACGAAAACGGCTTGTTTGGTCGTAATATTGACGCCGATCGTAGGATTTTTTTATGCGTATTCCTCGGGAAAAGACGGTGATCGGGTTGCGGAAACTTTTTTGGAAAAAACAGTCATAGAGGAGGATACGGCGTTCATACAGTATAACTGTGCGATGCGAATTCGTCTTGCCGAAGAGTCTTTGCAAAAGGAATTGCGGGAATTGTATCGGGTAGACGTGGTCGCGAGCATTTCTTGGGAATGTCGGGAAACGGAGGAACCGTATACCGAGCAAGTCGTGAAGATCCTTTCCGTCAGGCTGACTCCCGAACACGAAATAGAGGAGGATACGAAAAAAGCCGTGTGCGCATACGTAAAAGAAAAATATTGCAGCGAGGTGTTGCTTGAATAGTCCTAAAATCGGTTTTTCGGAAAAAATGAAGGGTAAAACAAAAGACGTATGGATTTTGGCGATCGTCGGGGTGCTGCTATTGTTTGCGGTATGGGTGGTGTTCAAACCGAGCGAAACGGAGTCTGCCGTGTCGTATACAATGGGTAGCGAAGAGGAACGACTGAGTTATTTATTGAACCAAATGGACGGAGTCGGGGAGGCGGAAGTGGTGATTTGCGAAACGGACGAAGGCGTGAAAAACGTTTTCGTGTTTTGCGAGGGCGCAAACGACTTCGAAGTGGTTATCAACGTTCGGGAAGCGGTTTCTGCCGCAATCGGAACGGACGCACGTAACGTAAAAATTTATTTGAAAAAATAGTAAGGAGATTTTTAATATGTCTAACAAGAAAAAAATTATCGTAATGTCCTCGTTGGTCGTGTTGTTGGCGGCGACCGCAATTTTTAATTTCGTTTTTGCGAATAAGAGCGTGCAAACGACCTCCGACGGCGTGACGACAGCCAATTATTTTACGACGTATCGAGCGGAAAGAACGACGACGAGAAACGAAGAATTGATACAACTGGACAGCGTTATCGTATTGTACGACGAGGAAGACACGAAATATATCGAAGCGACGGAAATGAAAATGGAAATCATTGCGGCGATGGAAAAAGAACTCGTCTTGGAAAATATGGTCAAATCGCTCGGTTTTTCCGACGCCGTGGTATCCGTTTCCGCGGATTCCGACAACGTAAACGTATTCATCAACTCTTCGGAATTGACGTACGATACGGCATTGTCCATTTACAGTATGCTGAAAAAAGAAACGGGAACGGTGGCTTCCAACGTGATAATTATGCCTGTTTATGCGGAAAGCTAAAAAAATCCGAGAAAATATTCCGAAAACAGTAGAAAATTTCAAAAAGATATGCTATAATAATCGGGAAGAATGAAAAGGAGCTCTTTTTGAATGTCTAATTTCAGATTAACGTCAGAAAATAAACAAAGCGGTAAAACCGTTTATAACGCCGGAATTATCGAAGACATCGTCGCTTTGGCGATCGCCGAGGTAGAAGGTACGTTGCCTTCGCAAAGTAAACGCAACGGAATTTCGTTGTATCTTGAAAAGGACGGTGTCTACGCAGACGTTTCCGTCGTGGTAAAATACGGTTACAACATTCCGGAACTGGCTTATCGCATTCAGCAATCGGTAAAACAAAGCGTGGAAAATATGACTCGTTTCAGGGTCGCCGAGGTCGACGTGCATATTCAAGACGTCGTGTTCGCTCCCGTCGTGCAGACGGAAAAGGAAGAAGAACCCGTCGAAGACGAAAACGAAGAATAACGAAATATAAGGCGGACGCCCTTCTCGTACGGGAAGGGTATTCGTCGTTTTATACAGACAAGATTTTTACGGAGAGTATTATGAGAAACGCAGCAAGAGAAGCAGCATTGAATATCGTTTTTGCGCAACAATTCAATACGGATTGTTTGGAGCAGTTGAAGAAGAAGATTTATAAGCAGTACGGCTTGGAAAAGGACGACGACTTGTTATTCGCCGCGGATTTGGTGGCGACGGTCGAGGAACATCGTACGGAACTGATCCAAGGCATCGAAGAGGCTTGCCATCACTATTTGGAAAACCGAATCAATCCTATGGACAAGAGTATTCTGCTCATTGCCATGGCGGAAATAAAATATTTCGACGAAATTCCGCCCGTGGTATCCGTTTCGGAGGCGACGGGTTTGGCTCGAAAATATTCCACGGATACGAGTGCCGATTTCGTTAACGGCGTTTTGTCGGGCGTCATCAATAAGTAATCGTTATGAAAATTATTGACGGAAAGGCAATCGCGCAAAAATACCGCGCGGAATTAAAAAAGAAAATCGAAGCGTCTTCGATTCGCCCCGGGCTTGCCGTGGTAATCGTCGGGGAAGATCCCGCTTCGAAAATTTACGTTCGCAATAAAATAAAAGCTTGCGAGGAGTTAGGCGTACGTTCTTTTTCGTACGAACTGCCCGAAACCGCTGCGCAAGAACAGGTGGAAACGCTTCTGCACACGCTTGCGACGGACGCAAACGTACACGGCGTATTATTACAAATGCCGCTTCCGAAACATTTGGACGCGGCGTCGGCAATGGCTTGTATTCCGTTCGAGAAGGACGTGGACGGTTTTTCCGCCGAAAATCTCGGACTATTGGTGCGAAACGAGCAACGCATAGCCGCCTGTACGCCGAGCGGCGTCATGAAGCTTTTAGAAGCGGAAAACATCGACGTTTCGGGGAAACACGCGGTAGTACTCGGAAGAAGCGATACGGTCGGAAAACCCATGGCGATGCTTTTATTGAACGCGAATGCGACGGTAACGATTTGTCACAGCAAAACGAAGAACTTGAAAGAGATTTGCCGCTCGGCGGATATTTTAATTTCCGCGGTTGGGAAGGCGAAATTCGTCACCGAGGATATGGTGAAAGAGGGCGCAGTGCTTATCGACGTGGGTATGAACCGCGACGAAAACGGTAAGCTCTGCGGCGACGCGGATTTTGAAAACGTAAAAGAAAAAACGTCTTTCATTACGCCCGTTCCCGGCGGCGTAGGACCTATGACGATTACGATGTTGTTGTACAATACTTGCTTATCGGCTTTTAAGGAGTAACGATTTTGGAAACTTTTGATTTGCGTTATCGAAAATATCTGTCGACGTTTGAAACGTATATGACGGAGTATTTACAAAACGTACAAACAAAACCTACGGTATTGGGCGCGAGTATGCGATACAGCCTATTGAACGGCGGCAAGCGTATTCGTCCCGTTTTGCTTTTGGCGTGCGCCGAAGTACTGAACGTTTCGCCTAACGACGCGTTGCCGTTTGCGTTGGCGTTGGAAATGATCCATACCTATTCGCTGATCCACGACGATTTGCCTGCCATGGACAACGACGATTTTCGGCGCGGTAAACCCTCGTGCCATAAAGCGTTCGGAGAAGCGAATGCGATTTTGGCAGGCGACGGATTGCTCAACGAAGCGTATTCTATTTGTCTTGGCGAGAGCTTGAAAGGGGAACGCTTTGCATTGGCAGGAAAGTTTTTGAACGATTGCGCCGGTATTTACGGCATGATCGCAGGGCAGATCGCCGATTTGGAATATTCTCAAACGGAACGAGAAATTTCTGCCGAAGATTTGTTTTACGTATACGAGCATAAGACGGGGAAATTGTTGCTTGCACCCGTTGCCGTCGCAAGTATTTTAAGCGGAAACAAATGTTACGTGGAATGGGAGCGTTTCGGCTCATTGTTGGGGCGGTTGTTCCAGATGACGGACGACATTTTAGACGTCACGGGGGATTTTGAAAATCTCGGCAAAACGGTAGGGAAAGACGAGCAGGAGAATAAATTGACCTGCGTACGCATATACGGTTTGGAGGGGGCGAAAATTCGCGCGGAGGAATGCGCGAAAGATTGTCTTGCCGTATTGGAAAACGTAGACGGCGACGTTTCGTTTTTGAGAGAACTTGTCGATTACGTTCTTACTCGAAAAAAATAATGAACTGCGAGAGCAAAGTTATGCTGGATAAATGGACGCCGGAGAAAATAAAAAAAGCGGATAGGAGCGAGTTGAACGTACTTTGCGATGAGCTTCGTACGGTCATTTACAATACGGTTATGCGGTGCGGCGGTCACCTTGCTTCCAATTTGGGGGCTGTGGAATCGACCGTTGCGCTTTTGTATACGTTTGATTTTCCGAACGATAAAATCGTCTTTGACGTAGGTCATCAGTGCTATCCTTATAAATTATTGACGGGAAGATATGAAAAATTTTCGACGCTTCGTACGTTCGGCGGCGTTTCCGGCTTTCCGAAGCGCACGGAGAGCGTTTACGATTGCTACGATACCGGGCATGCGGGGACGTCCGTTTCCGCGGCGATCGGACTTGCGAAGGCAGCCGACTTGTTAGGCGAAAAGCGCGCAATCATTGCCTATATCGGTGACGGCTCTTTTAATAACGGGTTGGTCTACGAGGCGTTGAACAGCTTGAAAATTTTACGGACGAACGTTTTAATCGTATTAAACGATAACGGCATGTCCATTTCTCCTACCGTCGGCGGTATGTACGATATCATCAAGCAGATTCGAGAGCAGGGTACGGCGGAAAATATCCGTCTTTTGGAAAGTTTCGGGTTGACTTATATCGGCGTAAAAAACGGGAACGATTTGGACGAAATGCTGGACGCGACGGCAGAGGCGAAAGACAAGCTTCGAAACGGTTCCGTCTTGTTGCATATCGCGACGAAAAAAGGCAAGGGCTACGAGTTCAGCGAGGAGCATCCTACCGATACGCACGGAGTTCCGCCGGTAGGCTCGCCGAAGGAAAAGGAATATTCCGAGGTGCTCGGCGAAACGCTTTGTTCGTTGGCGGAACGCGACGAAAGAGTAACGGTCGTTTCCGCCGCGATGAAAGAAAGCTTGGGATTGAAAGAATTTTTTAATCGTTTCGAAGAAAGAGCTTTCGACGTCGGTATTTGCGAAGAAAACGCTGCTGTATTGTGTTCGTCGATGGCGGCAGGCGGTTTGAAACCGTATTATGCGATTTATTCCACGTTTTTACAGAGGGCGTTCGACGAGATTATACACGACGTATGCGCGCAGGATTTACCTGTGACGTTCTGTATCGACAGAGCGGGTATTTCCGGTTCGGACGGGGAAACGCATCAAGGCGTATTCGATTTGTCCTATTTATCGTTGATTCCGAATTTGACGATTCTTGCACCCAAAGACACGGAGGAAATGAAAGCCGCTCTGGAATGGAGCGTAGAGTACGAACATCCGCTTGCGATTCGTTATCCTCGGGCAGGTAAGGTGATTTTTGGCGAAAAATCGCAAAAAATCAAGCCGTACACATGGGAGTATCTGCATAGGGGCGACGGAAAACTGACGGTACTCGCCGTCGGGGAACGTTGTTTGATTCTCGCGATGAAGATTTTGAAGAACCTCGAAAAACAAGGGCTCTCTTTCGATGTCGTAAACGCGCGGTTCGTAAAACCGTTGGATTTCGCTCTGTTGAAAGCGTTGGAAAGTACGCATATCGTCACGATAGAGGATAACGTGTTGTCGGGAGGTTTCGGTTCGATGGTCAACGGCGCGTTGAACGATTTGCAAAAAACTTGCACGATTAAAAATTTCGCCTATAAAGACGAATTTATACCGCAAGGCAGCGTTTCGCAATTACAGGCATTGTACGGCGTAAACGAGGAAGAAATAGAAAAATACGTTTCGGATGTTTTACGATGAGAGCGGATAAATATTTTTCGGAAAAATACGGTTCTCGTACGAAAGCCGCCGAAGCGATAGAAAAGGGCTTGGTGCTTGTCAACGGAAAAACGATTAAGAGTAAAACGGAAATCAAAGAAACGGACGTAATTTCGTTTACGGAGCCTAACGAGCATTTCGTATCCAACGGCGGATATAAGCTCGACCGCGCGATTAAGACTTTCGGACTGGATTGTCGGGGAAAGATATTTGCGGATATCGGTGCGAGTACGGGCGGTTTTACCGATTGTTTGTTGCAGAACGGAGCCCGAAAAGTATACGCCATAGACGTCGGGGAAAGTTTGTTACACGAAAATTTGGCAAATCGCACGGAAATCGTCCGTATGGAAAATACCAACGCTAGATATCTGACGAAAGAGAATTTCGCGGATTGCCTCGACGGCGTCGTGACGGACGTGAGTTTTATTTCTTTGCGACTGATTTTCCCTGTGATACGGGAAATTTTATCGGAGGACGGCGATGCGGTGGTTTTGATAAAACCGCAATTCGAGTGCGAAAACAAGCATATCGGAAAAAGCGGTATCGTTGCGCCTACGGCACATCCTTCGATTGTAGAAAAGGTCGTAAAGGAGCTATCGGCTTGCGGATTGTATCCGCACGGAATCGTCAACGCACCCGTTCGTAAAGGAAAGAATATCGAATACGTTCTGCATATTCGAAAACGGAAGGAGGGCGCGATCGACGTTATGCGGATCGTAGAGCGTGTGAAAGCATTGGTGAAACAAAATTCTAACGGCACGTTGGAATAAACGAAGAGGAAAAACGATGAAAGTCGGAGTATTAGGAAAAATTACAAAAGTAAAAACGACGGAAAATATAGATTTGCTGTTTGCTTTTCTGCAAAAGCTCGGTTACGATCCCGTCGTATTCCAAAATCCGTCTGAAATAGACGGCGTAGACGCGGTCGTTGTTTTAGGCGGCGACGGGGCTATGTTGCACGCTGCCGTACCCGCGGCACGAAAAAACATAAAAGTCATCGGAATCAATTACGGGAATCTCGGATTTTTGACGGAATACGAAAAAGACGAATGGGAACGTATACGAGAATTGTTGGAACGTTTGGAGAAAAACGAGTGTACAATCGTAAAACGCAGTATTTTGCAGTTGGAAATCGGCGATAGAACGTACTACGCTTTGAACGAGTTCGCCATTCAACGCGACTACGGGATACTCTCTACGGCGACTACGCAGATTTTGAAATTGCAGGTTTGCGTAAAAGACGGAGAAGATTGCATTGCGGGAGACGGCGTGTTGTTCTGTACGCCGACGGGCTCTACCGCCTATTCTTTGTCTGCCGGCGGCGCGATTTTGACGCCGGAAGTTCCCGTCGTAATGATGACGCCTATTTGCGCGTTTTCCATGCGCGCGCGGCCGATCGTATTTTCCGATCAGGAATTGTTTACGGTAAAAAGTTTGAAAGGAAAATCGATTATTTTAGCAGACGGAAAAGCGGTGGCAACATTGGAAGAAGGTACGGAAATTCGTATTCGAAAGGCTCCGTTTACGGCGGATTTTCCCGTAAGAGAATGTTCCGACTTTTTTGCTCGGGTTAGAAATAAATTAAACGGTTAAAAACAAAAGAGGGTATACTATGTTAAAATCTGCGCGTCATAAAAAAATATTGGAAATAATCTCCGAAAAAGAGATAGAAACACAGGAGGAGCTTTGCGAAGAGCTGAACCTCTTGAATTACGTCGTTACGCAAGCGACCATTTCGAGAGATATTCGGGATTTGCATTTGTTTAAGGTCGAGGGTGTAGAGAAAAAATACCGTTACGCGTATATTCGTAACGACGACGGGGATATTTCTCCGAAAATGAAAAATCTGTTTCGGGAATGTTTGGTTTCGGTGCAAGCCGCACAGAATTTGGTCGTGATCAAAACGCTCGCCGGGAACGGTTCGAACGCCGGTGCGGTGGTCGATAAACTCAATCACGATATGATTGTCGGGTCCGTAGCCGGCGACGATACGTTGCTCGTGGTATGCGAAGACAATGCCGGTGCGGCGGCGTTCGTGGAAAAAATCAACGAATTTATTAAGTAAAGCGGAAGAAGGATATGTTAGCAAAGCTCATCATTAAAAACGTCGCGCTGATCGAAAGTGCGGAAATAGAATTTCGGGAGGGCTTAAACGTTCTTTCCGGGGAAACGGGCGCGGGGAAATCGGTAATTTTAGACTCCGTCAATTTCGTCTTGGGCGCGAAAGCCGACAGAGCGATGATTCGTTACGGAGAATCGGAGTGTATGGTTAAAGCGGAGTTTTTCGTTTCCGAAAAGTCGAAAGCCGTGCAGGCTCTGCAAGATTTGGACATCGAAACGGAAGGCGAAATCATCATATCCAGACGTTTTACGGACGCCGGAAAAAACGCCATAAAAATAAACGGCAGCACGGTGAACGCGACGATGTTGCGCAAGGTGACAGACGCTTTGGTGGACGTGCACGGGCAAAGCGAACACTTTTTCCTTTTGAAAGAAAGTAATCAATTAAAGCTATTGGATTCTGTGGCCGGAGAACCGCTTTCGGAAGAAAAAGCGAAGTTAAAAACGCTTTTGCAAGAAAAGAAGGAAATCGAGGCGCAAATTTCTTTGCTCGGCGGCGACAAACGCTCGAGAGAACGTTTGACGGATATCTTAAAGTTTCAAATAGAGGAAATAGAATCCGTCGGCTTGCGAGAGGGGGAAGAGGAAGAGCTTTTGGCGAAACGAACGAAAATTCATAATTCGGAAAAAATTCTATCCGCTTTGCAGACGACGCTATCCGCGCTTTCTTCGGACGGCGGCGTTTCCGACGGGTTGCGTAGCGCCGGGCGTGCACTCTCCGCCGTAACGCGTTTCGACGAAACGTATAAAACGATCGGCGACCGTATCGAAACGTTGTTTGCGGATACGGAAGATCTTGTCGGGCAGTTGGAAGATTTAAGCGACGGAATGGACTTCGACGAAAAGGAAGCGGAAGAAATCGAATCTCGATTGGATTGTATCCGCGCCCTAAAACGTAAATACGGCGCCGATAAAGCAACGATAGACGCTTTTTTGGCGAAAGCGAAAAACGATTATGAAAATTTGTCCGATTGCGAGGCGCGTTACGCCGCTTTATCCGAGAAACTGTGTAAGCTAAACGGAAAAATTTATCGTACGTGTTTGGCGATGACCGAGCTTAGAAAACAATACGGCACGGATTTTTGCGAACGCGTCACGAGGGAACTGCGAACGCTGAATATCGCCAATGCGAATTTCGACGTGGCATTTAAGGAATATGCGGAAACCGACGTCGAGAAAGCGACTTCGGGCGGATTGGACGAAATTTCGTTTATGTTTTCCGCGAACGCAGGCGAGCCGATGAAAGAGCTCGGAAAAATCATCAGCGGCGGCGAAATGAGTCGTTTAATGTTGGCGATTAAGACGCAAATTTCGGACGTCAACGAAATTTCGACCTATATTTTCGATGAAATCGATGCCGGTATCAGCGGAAAAACCGCGAAGGTAGTCGGAGAAAAACTTGCACGAATCGCAAAAAACACACAGGTTTTGGCGGTTTCGCATCTTGCGCAGATTGCCGTCATGAGCGATTGTGAATTGTTGATCGAAAAACAGGAAAAGGACGGAAAAACGCTCACGCACGTGCATACGCTCGATAAAGACGGTAAAAAGGAAGAAATCGTACGTTTGCTCGGCGGGGAAATCGGCGACGAGTATGCGCGGAAACACGCCGAAGAGCTGATGAAACAAGCAGACGAATACAAACGGACAATAAATCGGTTACGGAATTGACGAAGAAATTCTTTACTTTCGGAAACGTAAATATCGATACGAAAAAACGAAATTGCATAAAAAGGAATAGAAGCCGCTCGGCTTGCGCAAATTAACTTTGAAACGGAGGAATTATGCGTAAGAAGAGCGGTGTATTTTTTGGAATGATTTTGCCTATTGCCGTGGCGATTTGCGGCGGTAATACAGCGTCGAAGATGCATTCCGACGAGGCGATCGTATATATAGGCGGAATGTCGGCAGGTTTTACGCTACGGGCGGGCGGTGCGCAAATCATCGGTTTTTGCGACGTAATCGGGGAAAACGAAGCTCGTTCGCCTGCGTTAAACGTGGGGTTTGCCTCGGGCGACGTAATCACCAAGGTGGCAGGCGTCAATGTGGAGTCGATTGCGGAATTGAATGAAATTTTGAACAAAAAACAGGATATGGAAGTAACGATAGATTTTTTAAGGAAAGGAGAATTGCAAACGCTTTCCGTAAAACCGATGAAGGATAAACTGTCCGGACAATATAAAATCGGGGTATTGGTTCGCGACAGTTTATCGGGGATAGGCACGATAACGTACGTCGATAAAAACGGAAGGTTCGGTGCGTTGGGACATTCCGTGGCGGGTGAAAACAAACAGGAATTGAAAATCTCCGACGGAGCGGTGTATGCATGCAGTATCATTGGGGTCAGCAAAGGCATTCGAGGGAAAGCAGGCGAACTGCGCGGTATGTTCTTAAATGAGAAAACGGTCGGCTGTGCGGAAAAATTGTGTTCGTGCGGAATCTTCGGAAAAGTTTCGGAAGATTTTTCGATTAACGAAACTATGCTTACCGTGGCTGATTCCGACGACGCAAAACCCGGGAAAGCTTATATTTATTCTACCGTTAGCGGCGTCGAACCGCAAAAATACAGTATCGAAATCGTAAAAGTGGATTGGGAAAATCGAGAAAACAAAAATTACGTCGTAAAAATCACGGACGAGAATCTGATTGCAGAAACGGGCGGTATCGTGCAGGGCATGAGCGGCAGTCCGATTTTACAGGACGGTAAACTTATCGGTGCTATTACGCACGTATTCGTAAACGATCCGACAAGGGGATTCGGTATAAATATTGAAACCATGTTAAAGGAATAGTATGTTACACATAACAATTGCGTATGACATAAATAATACCTATGCGTGACATATCAAGGAGGGGTGCAGTGAAAAATTACAGGTGTTTTTCAGTGATAGTTGGTGTACTATGCATGACAAATATATTAAGAGTGTCTTGCGGAATAGTCGCAAAAGCGGACGCGGAGATTTTAACGACGGAACGTTTCGCGGAAGCCGCCGCGGAAGATAAACTCGTTACAAGAGGAAAAGCGGCGTACGCGATGGATTATGAAACGCAAACGGTTATTTACACGCAAAACGAATATAAGCATTTGCCGATTGCGAGTATGTGCAAAATTATGACGTTGATCCTAACTTTCGACGCCATTCGCGAAGGCATTTTAGGCTATGGGGAAGAAATCGCGGTCAGCGAACGCGCGGCGTCCATGGGCGGCTCGCAAGTGTTTTTGGAGGCTAACGCAAAATACCCCGTACGAGAATTGATTAAAAGCATCGTCGTTTGTTCGGCAAACGACAGCTGCGTCGCCATGGCGGAACGCATCGCCGGGAGCGAGGCTCTTTTCGTCGATAAAATGAACGACCGTGCCAAATCTTTGGGGGCAAACGATACGCTGTTCGCAAATTGTACCGGGTTACCGAAAGAGCCGCAATATTCTTGCGCGAGGGACGTAGCGGTAATGTTAAAAGAATTGCTAAAAAACGAGGAATATTATACTTTCGGCAGTGTTTGGACGGATAAATTCCTACATCCTAAGGGCAGATATACGGACATCAGCAATACGAACAAACTCGTACGCTTTTACGAAGGTTGCGACGGCGGCAAAACGGGATTCACAAATGAAGCAGGCTTCTGTTTGGCCGCTACGGCAAAACGAAACAATATGCGCATAATCTCCGTCGTTATCGGCGAAGAAAACAGCTCCGATCGCTTCGAGGACGTAAAAACGCTGTTTAATTATGCGTTTGCGAATTATATTACGAAGCCGCTCGTTACGGCGAACGAACCGCTGGAAATGTCAGACGTCGCCTGCGGCAAAGTGAAAAAACTTCCCGTCTATGCGGAACGTTCCGCAAACGCGTTCGTCAAACGCGGCGAGAAAAACGCATACACGACCGAATTCCGTATCCGCACGTTGAAAGCTCCGATAGAGAAAGGCGAAGTCGTCGGGGAAATACTTCTGTTTCGGAACGGCATAGAATACGACAGAGTGAACGTTTTGGCAGGAGAACGTATAGACAAAGCGAATTTTTTCGATTGTTTGAAAGAAGTCGCTCGCGCGTGGAACGCCCGATAAACGCGGAACGCATGAATGTCCGTCTTTGCAATTTTTTTGCAAAGACGGATTTTTTTCCGTGAAAACGTCTTTTCAGCTCTTGCATTTTTTTCTAAAATCTGCTATAATTCATGCATAGGATAAAATGTCGCGATTTCGTACGAAAATCGTCTCGAAAAATCGTTCGACGCAAAGGATGACGAATTATGAACGAAAGAGAAACTTTAACGATAAATAAGCTCGGGCATTTGGAGATCGGGGGGGCCGATTGCGTGACTTTGGCGCAGGAGTTCGGGACGCCGCTCTACGTGTTCGACGAGGCGTATATTCGGAAAATGATGCGTGTTTATCGCGATACGTTGCAACGCGAATACGACGGAAACGGTTCGGTTTTGTATGCGTCGAAGGCATTTTCCTGCCAAGCGATTTATCGTATCGCCGACGAAGAAAACATCGGAATCGACGTCGTATCGGGCGGAGAGCTGTATACGGCTTTGAAAGCCGATTTCCCTGCGGAAAAAATTTACATGCACGGCAATAACAAACTCGATTACGAAATCGGGGAAGCCTTGGACGCGAAAATCGGTTGTATCGTAGCGGACGCCTATTCCGAAATCGATAAAATAGACGCGGAAGCGCGCAAACGCGGCATAAAACAAAGAATTTTGCTTCGTATCAATCCCGGTGTAGAGGCGCATACGCACGCATTCGTGCAGACCGCCACGACGGACAGCAAATTCGGTTTTTCCGTTGCCGACGGGGAAGCGGAACGCGTAACGGCATACGCGCTTTCTAAATCGAATCTTCTTTTGGAGGGCTATCATTGCCATATCGGTTCGCAAATTTTCGAAAAGCAATCTTTTGTGCTTGCCGTCGAAAAATGTATGGACTTTGCGGCACAAATTCGCAAAACGCTCGGATTTTGCTTAAAAACGCTCAATTTGGGCGGTGGATTCGGAATTTGGTATACCGACGAAGACAGAAAAATCCCTGCGGAAGGCTATGCGGAATATTTGAAAGCTTTGATTCGTGCCGTGAAAACAAAAGCAGCGGAGCATGCCATGGAATTGCCGTATTTGCTCATCGAGCCCGGGCGTTCCGTCGTCGGAGAAGCGGGAATCACTCTGTATACGGTCGGTGCGATCAAGGAAATCCCCGGGGTGAAAAAATACGTTGCCGTGGACGGCGGAATGTTCGATAATCCCCGTTATGCGTTGTATCAATCCAAATATACGCCGATTTTGGCAAATCGAGCGACGGAAGAAAATACGGAAATCGTTTCCATAGCCGGAAAATGTTGCGAAAGCGGAGATTTGATTGCCGTGGACGTGGGATTGCCGAAAGCGCAAAGCGGAGATATTTTGGCGATACTTTCCACGGGGGCGTATAACTATTCCATGGCAATGAATTACAACAAGAATTTTATTCCGCCGTGCGTTTTAGTACGAAACGGAGAGGCGGAATACATCGTGAAACGACAAACGTACGAAGATTTGAACCGAAACGACGTCGTTCCCGAACGCTTGAAAAAGCGTAAATAATCGATTCGTTCTACAAAAATCGTCCGTAAATTTGCTTTTTTCGCGAATTTTACACACAGCAGACTTGATTTTTGAACGACGATATGCTATAATACATCTACTATGACAAGATTGATATTACTTCTCGCCAGTCTTTTGGCTGTTATCGTCGTTTTATCCTTTCACGAGTTCGCTCATGCTTTCGTCGCCTATAAATGCGGCGATCCTACGGCAAAATTCGAGGGAAGAATGACCTTGAATCCGATAAAACATCTTGACCCGTTGGGGGTAGTTTTGTTTGCGTTGGCAGGATTCGGGTGGGCGAAACCCGTCCCGATTAATCCGAATAATTTTCGGAATTATCGTAAAGGCTACTTTTTGACCTCGGCGGCAGGAATAACCGTTAACTATATTATGGCGTTCTTGTTTTATCCTCTGTTGGTTTTAGGCATGCAGTTTCTGCTCCCGACGTTGCAAGGTATGTATGCGGAAATATTTTTCAATAAACTCCTTTACAGCTTGTACGTTTATTCGCTGAGTTCGGCGGTATTCAATCTGTTGCCGATATATCCGCTCGACGGTTTCCGAATGGTCGAAGCTCTCGACAAAAGGCACGGTAAAGTCTATCGTTTTTTACGTAGATACGGGGTGTATATTTTTTACGGGCTTGTATTGCTCGGAATCGTTGCGGATTATATTCCTTCGTTGTATTTCTTGGACGTATTGGGTTACGCAATAAATTTCGTCGGGAATATTTTCGGTTGGCCGATTATGAAATTCTGGGATTTGATTTTCCGTCGGATATTCTGATTATTATAAAAAAATGGAGAGATAAATGGATAAATTAACGGTAAATTCTGTTAAAAATTTCGAAACGGAAGTGGACTATACGACGGTTCTCGATAATTTCGAAGGTCCGCTCGATTTGCTGTTGTATTTGATCAAACAGGAAGAGATCGAAATTAAGGACATTTTCGTTTCACAAGTAACGGAGCAATTCCTGTCCTATATGAAAGGACTTCCGTATCTGGATATCGAAAAAGCGAGCGAATATTTGAATATTGCCGCTACGATTTTGGATATAAAGGCGCGTAGTCTCGTGCCGCCGCCCGACGACGATTTCGGGGATTACTACGACGAGGACGACGACCCTCAACAAGAGCTTATTCGTACGTTGGAAGAATATCAAATGCTTAAAGAAGAAGCCGAAAAGCTTAAAGAACGCGAAACGGTCGGATATTTCTTTAAGAAACCCGATAAAGATTTGACGGGCGTACAAGTGCAATACAAAGATTTGACGTTGGACGGCTTAATGAAGGCGTTCACGAAAATGCTAATGCGGTTGGAAGGGGAAAAGAAAGCAGCTCCGCCGCCGCGAGAAATTCCCAAAGACGTATTTACGGTACGGGATAAAATTAAGAAAATCCGTGAAACGATTATGGCTAAGGAATCGTTGCAGTTCGAAGAATTGTTCGAAAACGATTCGGCTAAGGCGGAAATCGTTACGACGTTTCAAGCGTTGTTGGAGCTTTTGAAGCATCAATTTGTCGTAGTGGAACAAGCGGACTTGTTTGCGTCGATTACGATTAAGAAAAATCCTAATAGAAGCGAGGACGAAGAAATTGGAGAAATTGACGAATATAATTGAGAGTATTTTATTTGCGGCGGGAGATGCCGTTCCTATCGATCTGTTGCGTGAGAAACTCGACGTAAGCAAAAGGGACGTCGACGAGGCAATTCATCAACTCGAAAAGAAATATACGGCGACTTGCGGCATCAGACTTTTGAACTTTAACCATAAATTGCAATTTGCAACCAATCCCGAATACAAGGACTTGATTTCTCAGGTATTGATGCCTATCCGCGAGAAAGAATTCACAAAAACCATTTTGGAATGCGCCGCCATCGTGGCGTACAAGCAACCGATCACGCGCAGCGAATTGGAATCCGTCCGCGGTATTAACAGCGACTATGCGATTTCTACGCTGTTGAGCTTGGATATGATTACGCCCTGCGGAAGAAAGGACTCTCCCGGGCGTCCCGTCCAATATGCGACGACGGATAATTTCTTGAAACGTTTCAAATTGAAGTCGCTTTCCGAATTGCCCGATTACGAGGACTTGATGAAGAAAATTGCGGAATTGAACGCTTTGGAAGAAACTTCCAGCAATTATTTGTACGAAAAAGACGTGTACGATCCGGACGCCGACCCCGAATTGCACCCCGAAGAAGCACCGCAACCGTCTGCGAAAACGGATACGGACGGCTTCGAATTGCCGGATTTCTTAAAGGATATAGAAGACGGAATCATCAAAATTCAGTAAACGAACGAAATACATATTTTTTGCGAACCTGCCCATATTGTTGCTATGGGTAGGTTTGCTTTTTTCCTTTGGAGTATTCCGATCTCGCTATGCCTGTTATTCATACCCGTTGTTTTGGAAACGAACGTCTATTACGACGTTTTACGGCGGAAATTCGCTTTTTCCGTTTACGGTTATAAACTTATAAAGTTAACGGGCGGCTATATAGCTACGTACGAAGGCGGAATCGCCGTTCATACGTCGAAAAACAAAGCGACGATTATTCCGTATAAGCAATTAAACAACGAACGCAAACGCTTTTCTTTTATGAAAACGTTTCGATTGAAATCTTTTGCTGTAACGACGGAAACGGGTGCAAGCTACCTTATGCCCGTCTTGTTTACGCAGGCAACGGCGAGCGCCGTCGTTTTTCTGAAAACGAAGAAAAAAGCGGAGATACGAAGCCGTATTGTCTTAGAGAACGGGGAAGCGTTGAAAATTTCTCTGCAATGTATTTTGTTTTGCAATTTGTTTATGCTGTTGCAAAGCATTTTGGCTTTTATAAAGGAGAAACTGAAAAAATCATGTCGGAAAAAACTCAAAAAATCAATCGCTTAATCGACGCGTCTTTGGCAAAATTGGACGAATTGGCGGACGTGAATACGGTAATCGGAAAGCCGATCGTCACGGCAAGCGGAATACAAATCATTCCGTTTTCCAAAGTAACGTTAGGGAATTTGAGCGGCGGAGGAGAATACGGCGACGAGAAAGTCGTTAAGCAAGCCGAAGATTTTCCGTTTGCCGGCGGCAGCGGCGCGGTGGTCAGCATGAAACCGATGGGCTTTCTGATCGACGACGGACAGTCGTGTCGCATATTGCGCGTAACGGACGAGCCGATGGATAACTTAATCGAACGAGCGGGTGAAATCCTTCGCGATCTCGTAACGAAAGAGTAACGAACATATGCGTAGATTTTTCAAGAAATTACTCGTCGTACAATTTCTTTTTTCCTTTACCTTTACGGCGTATACGCCTATATTTTTTCTACCCGTCGCGGCGGCGCGAAACGTAGCGGCGGCAGAGGGGCAGGCGGAATGCGTCGCGGAAGTCAACAGTCGCCGCGTTTTGTACGAAAAAAACGGCGACGTACGTTTGCCTATGGCAAGTACGACGAAAATCGCAACGGCAATTACGGTATTGGAATCGTCCGTTCCGCTCGATAGAGAAATCGAGATACCCGATCGCGCCATAGGGGTGGAAGGCTCTTCCGTGTATTTGCAAAAAGGCGAAATTTATTCGATAAAAGATCTGCTTTACGGGCTTATGCTTCGTTCGGGCAACGATTGCGCAACGGCACTTGCGATTTATTGCGGCGGCGACGAGGGGAACTTTTCCTCTATGATGAACGAAACGGCGCAAAAAGCGGGCGCATTGCACAGCCGTTTCGCGAATCCGCACGGTTTGCCGCAAGACGGACACTATACGACGGCACGAGATTTGGCGTTGCTTACGTGTTACGCCATGCATAACGCAACGTTTCGAGAAATTGTGGCGACGCGCTATTATAAGCCGAGAAATTGGGCAAACAAAAATAAAATGTTGCAGATATGCGAAGGCGGAATCGGCGTAAAAACCGGTTATACCAAACAAGCAGGAAGATGTTTGGTTTCCGCCGTGGAGCGAAACGGAATGACGCTTGTTTCTACGCTTTTGAATTGTTCGACGACATACGAGCGTTCGTGCGAACTTTTAGAGGACGCGTTTTCTCGTTATTCCTATGAAAAATTGGTAGACGGAACGCAAGTTCTGGAAATAGAGAGCGGAAAAGAAAAAATACAAGCGGTAACCAAACAAGATTTTTATTATCCGATTTTGGAAGAAGAAAAACAATGGTTGAAAAGTAGGGTTATTCCATGTGAAAAGCGTACAAATTCCGTGCAAAAAGAGAAAATAATCGGACAATTTGAATTATATCTTGCAAAACAGTTGCTTTTTTCCGCAAATTTATATAAACTATAAAGGTAAGAGTATCACAAAAGAAGGATTTTATGAGAATTAATAAATTTTTAGCGGAAAAAGGCATTGCGAGTCGTCGTCATGCCGATCAAATGATTCAGGACGGCAGAGTAACGTTGAACGGCGTCGCGGCAACGCTTGGAGCGAACGTAGAAGAAGGCGATCTCGTAACGGTAGACGACGTCCCCGTAGCGACGGAAGAAACGAAACAGGAATATTATATGATGAATAAACCCAAAGGGGTTATTTGTACAGTGGCGGACGATCGCGGCAGAAAAACCGTTATGGATTTGCTTCCCGAAACGGTCGAAAGAGTATTTCCCGTCGGGCGACTGGATTATGAAACGGAAGGCTTATTGATTTTTACCAACGACGGCGATTTGGCGTTCCGTTTAACGCACCCGAGCAATGAAATTCCCAAAACGTATATGGTAAAAGTGGAAGGAACGATGACGGAAAAAGACTTGAATCCTTTGCGTTCCGGAGTGGAACTGGACGGCGTGATGACGAAAAAATGCAAGGCGCATATCGTTGAAACGCATAAAGACTATACCAAAGTGCATATCACCATTACGGAAGGCAAGAACCGACAAGTACGACGTATGTTCGAGTCCATCGGCAAAAACGTTGCTCTGTTAAGACGCGTCGCCATCGGACAGTTACAGCTTAAAGGCTTGAATCGAGGAGAAATTCGTCCGCTGTCGTCGTTTGAAATCGAATATTTGAAAGGTTTATAAGGAAACGAAAGCCCCGACGAAATATCGTCGAGGCATCTTTTTCATTGTGTAATATAGCCGAAATCAGCAGATATCGCTACGAATCAAGCCGATGACTTTCCCGAGAATGCTAACTTCTTCGGGTCTGTATACGAAATCGGACATCGTCGAATTTTCGGGATGTAATACCACGCGTTCGGCATTAATTTCCGTCAATCGCTTTACCGTGGCGGAATCTTCGATGAGCACAACGACGATTTCGTTCAAACGAGCCGTAGGCTGTCGGCGAACGATGATTTTATCTCCGTCGAAAATACCCGCCTCGATCATGGATTCGCCTTGTACGCGCAACATAAACAACTCTTCGCCGCGAAATTCTTCGGCAGGAAGCGTATAGTAGTCTTCGTAATTTTCATAAGCGAAAATAGGTTGCCCCGCCGTAACCGTACCGACAAGGGGGACGGAAACGCTGTTGCTTTTTCCGATTGTGACCGAGCGTTTTTTGTTGGCGGATCGGTTCAAAAATCCTTTGTCTTGCAAGCGTTCTAAATAATTATGAACGGTTGCCGTGGATTTTATGCCGCATTCTTTTGCTATTTCACGTACGGAAGGCGTATAACCGTTTTCTTCCGAAAATTTACGAATATAGTCCATTACTCTGATTAATTTTTCTTCATTTACCATTTTTTCGACCTCGTTGAGATATGCTATCGACATTATAACACATTTTTCGACAAAGCGCAAACAAATGTTTATAGAAAACGCTTGATTTTTTGAAAAATTTTGCTATAATAATAGGAAAGAGTATTTTGGAGGCGTTTTATGGAGAAAAACCACGTACAGAAATGCGTATTGTACGATAGAGATTGTATCGGCTGTTTGGAGTGTGAAACCTGCGATTTAGATCCGAATAAAGTCTGCGATAATTGCGGAAAGTGCATTCAGATGGACGACGTAGCGTCCATCAAGATCGATAAGATTTATATGAATCCGGACGATTATAAAGAATAAAAGAGGGACGAATCGTGAACGTACCCATCGATATATCGAACGTTGTATTACATACGGAGCGACTGCTGTTGCGACCTTGGCGATTGGAAGATTTGAATGATTTTTTCGAATATGCGAGTGTGGACGGAGTCGGGCAAATGGCAGGTTGGTCGCCGCATAAAGACAAAGAGGAATCGTTGTCCGTTTTACAGCGTTTTATTGAAAATAAGAAAACGTTTGCGCTGCTATACGACGGAAAAGCGATAGGTTCGTTGGGCATAGAAAAGTACAAAGAGGAAGAGTTTGCGGAACTGCAAGAAAAACGCGGCAGAGAACTCGGATTCGTGCTTTCCAAAGCTCATTGGGGATGCGGTTTGACAGCGGAGGCGGTGAACGCCGTCGTTCGTTATCTTTTCGAAGAACAGCGTTTGGACTTTTTACTTTGCGGACATTTTCTCGATAACGAACAATCGAAACGAGTACAAGAAAAATGCGGTTTTCGGATATATAAGCAGATTCCGTATAAAACGCAATGCGGCATTGTAAAAGATTGCTGTATGCGAATCTTGGAAAATCAAACGCAGCGATAGAAGGACGGAAACGAATACGATCGGAGAAAATATGAAAATTGCACTTACTTCGGCACGAATCGTTGACCGAGATATAAACTATAATCTGTCGCAAATGGCGCGTTATATGACGCAGGAAAAAAACGAAGGGGCAGCTCTCGTTTGCTTCGGCGAAGCTTTTTTGCAAGGTTTCAATGCACTTT
>CAZEVL010000011.1:0-30253 GCA_964515795.1 uncultured Clostridia bacterium
CTTCTTCCTGATCGTGCGTGACGTAAATAAACGTGATGCCCAAACGTTTATGCATGGCTTTCAATTCGAGTTGCATTTCCTTGCGCATTTTTAAGTCGAGCGCGCCGAGCGGCTCGTCGAGTAAAAGGATTTCGGGCTCGTTTACGATTGCGCGCGCAATGGCGATTCTTTGTTGCTGACCGCCGGAAAGCGTAGCAATACTACGTTTTTCAAAGCCTGCCAAGTCTACGATTTCCAAGGCGTTTTTTACTTTTTCCGCGATAACGTCTTTCGGGAGTTTTTTGAGCTTTAAGCCGAACGCAACGTTTTCGAATACGCTGAGATGGGGGAAAAGCGCGTATTTTTGGAAAACCGTATTGACGGGGCGACGATTGGGCGGTAAATCGCTGATGTCTTTTCCGTTTAACAGAATTTTCCCGGAAGTAGGCATTTCGAATCCGGCAATCATACGGAGCGTCGTGGTTTTTCCGCAACCGGACGGACCTAAGAAAGTGATAAATTCGCCTTTTCTGATATAGAAGTTAAGGCGGTCGACGACGGAAACGCCGTCGTATTCCTTGTGTA
Source organism: uncultured Clostridia bacterium (assembly GCA_964515795.1). GTDB lineage: Bacteria > Bacillota > Clostridia > Christensenellales > Borkfalkiaceae > Scatosoma. Next base: position 565 of record CAZEVL010000011.1, read on the forward strand.
CGTCGATGAGTTCGATGATGTGATTGTTCTTTTCCGTGTTGCTCATTTGTGAATTCTCCAAAAAGTGTCGTTAAAGAAAATGTCCTATGTCAGACGGAATAATTACGTGTGGCGTAGTAATAACGCTGAAAGTCTTGAAAATAAAGGGCTGTATCAATTATTATGTTTGACATAGTTTTGTAAAAATTAAAAATTCGGCGGCGTGGAAACCCAAAGGAATTTTGCAATTCTCGTACCTTTGTTGACGATACAATGCGGCTTTTCCGCGGGGTAATAGAACGCTTCGCCTTTTTTGCAAAGATATTGTTTGTTGCCTAAAAGGATGGAGATTTTCCCCTCCAAAACATAGCCGAATTCCTCGCCTTCGTGCGGAATGTCCGTTGCCGTTTCACTCTCGGGCGAGAGTTCGACCAAAACGGGCTCCATCATATTTTTTTGTGCGTTCGGAATAAGCCAATTCAGAAGTACCCCGTCGGAATCTTTTTCGATAAACTCGTTCTTGGAAAAGACGACCTTTTCTTCCGTTTCTTCCTTGAAAAATTCCGAAAGGTTACTGCCTAAGGCGGATAGGATATCTGTCAACGTTGCGATGGAAGGACTGTTGAGGTTGTTCTCTAATTGCGAGATGTAACCTTTCGTCAGTTCGCAACGGTCGGCAAGTTCTTCCTGCGTCAATCCTTTTTGGTTGCGCATTTGCTTGATTTTTTTGCCGAGATTCATAATTCCTCCGTAATGTTTTGCCGAACCGTTTCGATTGCGTTCGGTTTGATTAAAATAAACGCGAAGTTTATTTTCACTAAACTTCGCGATACTTATTATATGAAAAATAGCGGAATATGTCAAATGTTTGACGGGGAAATTCGCAAATATTTTATAAATATTTGCGAAAGGGGAAGAGTGTGCGTATTTTTACGAAAAAAGAGCGGCGTTTTTTCGACAAAGGGATTTTTTTACATTCACGAAAAAAGGGGTCTACCGATCGGCAGACCCTCATATTTATAATATGCGGATATTATAATACGTTTTAGTTCAAAGCGCTGAGCTTCTTCGCAAGCTTTGCTTTTCTGTTGTTTGCGTTGTTCTTATGGATAACGCCTTTCGTTACAGCCGCGTCGATAGCGGATACGGTTTCAGGGAAAAGCTTCGTTGCGGTTTCCTTGTCGCCTGCGTTTACGGCTTCGAGGAACTTCTTAACCTGCGTCTTAAGCGCGGATTTGATTGCTTTGTTTCTCAAAGTCTTTTTGTCGATAACCAAAACTCTTTTCTTTGCGGATTTAATATTAGGCATAATGATCTCCTTACTTTCCATTTTTTCTAAGTCAATTTTTATTGCGTAGATTATTTTAACACAAATTTTTTTGAAAGTAAACTGTTTTTCAATGAAAAAATGCGAAAAAGCAGAAAAAAATAAAAAAAGTTACATTTTTGGGGGTAAAATGAGAATTCCAAAGGGCGGAATCGCTTTTTTCGACAGCGGAATCGGCGGTTTGACCGTTTTATCGGAATGTCGAAATCGACTTCCCGACGAGATTTTTTATTATTACGGTGACAATACGCACGCGCCGTACGGGAATTTAACCGAAAAAGAAATCGAAAAATACGTTTTTAAGGCATTTCGGCGTTTTGCGAAATTACGCGTTCGCGCGGCGGTGATTGCTTGTAATACGGCTACGGCGGTTTGTATCGAAGCCTTGCGCGAAAAATATGCGTTTCCTATCGTCGGGGCGGAACCCGCGTTGTTTTCCGCCGCCCGTAAAACGTCCGAGGAAGTGTTCGTTTTGACCACTTGCGCAACGGCGAACAGCACTCGTTTGAATCGATTGCTTACAGATTGTCGTAATCGTTATCCCTCGGCAAAGCTTCGCGTTTGCCCGTGTGAACGGTTGGCGGAAGAAATCGAACTGCACGTTCTCGATTCGGCTTATGCGTATAGTGATTTTCTACCGAGAGGAAAACCGAGCGCCGTCGTTTTGGGGTGCACACATTATATATATATTAAACAATATATAAGCGACTTTTACGCTTGCGAAGCGTTCGACGGAAACAAAGGGATAGCCGAACGACTATGCTTCGTTTTACGTGGAGACTCGTCGCAAGACGCTCGTTGTTTGGCGAAAACGGTCGGACGGACGTCTTGCGATAGGGACGGGCGACCACATTGTACCACGGGTGAATGTAGCGGACTGTTTTTTCATCGAAAACGGACTTTTTCGGCGCGCGAAAACGAGAAATCGCAACAGCGAGATCGGTCGTCGTTTCGCAAAACTAAAAAATCCGCAAAGCCTGATATGTCAAGGGCGTGCGCGATTTTTTTCTTGGGAAAACGCAGACGATATAATCGCAAAATATACGACCAAATGTTCGAAAACGGGCGTCTTGACGGTGATATGGAAAAAAGTGGTTGTTTTGTGGTTAAAAAATCCAAAAAAAATTAAAAAAATTGCTAAAAACTCTTGACAATGGTTAAAAGTGGTTGTATAATACTATCATACGACACTCTAAGGATAGGGTGTACCGGAAAGTCTTTTAGTGGGAGGGCAATATGCTGATAGGACAATATCGACATCAGTTAGACGATAAAAATCGTTTGCGTATTCCCGCTAAGTTCCATAAAGCATTGGTCGGCGAACACGGCGAAAAGACGTATAGTTTTCTTCGAGGCAAACACAACTGTATTTGCGTTATGTCGGACGATGTATTGGAGAGTAAGCTTGCGGCGTTGTCCGACGAATCGCTTGCGGAATCGAGTGCGGCATCCGCTTTGGTTTTTGCAAGTATCTTTGCAGCCGAAGAGGATGCGCAAGGCAGAGTGGTTTTGCCTGCAAACCTCAGGGCGTTGGCAGGGATCAAAAAGGACGTAATCACCATCGGCAGAGGAACTCGTTTGGAGATTTGGGATCCGGATCGTTACGAGGAATACGTCAGCGGCGTAGATTACGATACGGAGCTTAGAAGGTTGGGGCTTTAAGATTATGTTGGAATTTTCACATAAACCCGTTATGCTGGAAGAGTGCATGAAGGCGCTTGACGTAAAAGACGGCGGGGTTTGGTTCGACGGGACGATCGGCGGTGGCGGACATTCCTATGAGATATTGAAAAGAAGCGCGCCGAGCGGTCGATTGATCGCTACCGATTTGGACGATGAAGCCATTGCCGCGGCGACGCGGCGGTTGCAGGAGTTTCAAGGACGCTTTGAAATATATAAATCGAATTACAAAAATTTCGAAAACGTTTTCGACGTTGCCGGTATCGACAAAGTGGACGGTGTGTTGCTCGATTTCGGGATTTCTTCCCATCAAATCGACGACGACGAAAGAGGTTTTGCTTATCGATTCGCAGATGCTCCGCTCGATATGCGGATGAATCAATCGGCGTATTTGACGGCGGAAATCGTTCTCAATACATATTCGGAAGCAGAACTTGCGAGGATATTGAAAACCTACGGAGAGGAAACGTTTGCGAAGCAGATTGCGAGGAACGTCGTAAAAGCTCGTGCGGAGAAGCCCTTAAAGACTTCGGGCGATTTTGCGGAGATTATACGAAACAGCATTCCCGCGAAATTTCGATTCGGGGCGCCTTGCGAGAGAAAAAGCTTTCAAGCCGTTCGCATCGAAGTCAACGGAGAATTGGACGGGTTGTACGATTTGGTCTTGTCTGTGACGCGACGGCTGCGGAAGGGCGGCAGAATCGCTATCCTGACCTTTCATTCGTTGGAAGACAGAATCGTTAAGGAAGCGTTCAAATATTTGGAATCGCCTTGTACGTGTCCGGGAAACTTTCCCGTGTGCGTATGCGGCAAGAAACCGGAAGTAAAGGTAATTACACGAAAGCCGATTACGGCAAGCCAAGAGGAGTTAGACAGCAATTCAAGGAGTAAATGCGCGAAACTGAGGGTCGCGGAAAAGCTTTGAAGAATGATAGGATAATGAGATAAAAGCCGAAAACAGGGGAAAAGAAAAAATACGGAGGAGCACCAATGTTATTAGAAAAACCGACGCCTACGTCATCAACGGAAGAATCGAATGAAGCGCAAGCGCACAACGCGCAGATCCAAGAACGTTATCGACAGTTGCAAAACGCCGAAGCGGAACAGTTTTCCGCGCGCTCCGATACGGCGTTTTACGAATCTCCGATTGCTCAGCAATCCGTATCTACCCAAACGTTCGGTTCGACGCCTACCGTAGAACAAACGCCGCAAGTGACGGAGTTTGTGCACGGCGCACAGGAGCTGTTGTTTACGACGAAAAAGTTTGAATCGGTGCAGGGGGAAGCGGCGGAAGTCGTTGCGCCCGCATTTGTTTCGGACGTTGCGCGTATGTCGGACGTTGTGCCGACGATACAGCCGAAAGCTACGGCAAACGTAAGTTTCGGGCTTAACTCCGTTGCGAAGTTTTCGATTTGCGCGGTGGCGGCGGTTGTCGTATGTTTGACGTCGTTGATCGGCGTTATGAACAATGCAATCAAACGAGTGGACGGAAATTTGCGTGCGCTCGAACAACGTAAACAAGAACTGATTGAACAGAATACGGAAATAGAACGCCGTATAGCCGAGGCGAAGTCGGACGAAACGATTCGTCGCTACGCAGAGTCTCAGGGTATGGTTCAAAACGGATAATCACGCCGAAAGGAGCAGTTATCAAAAAATTAAATCGACAATATTCCATATGGGTTTTACAAAAGAGGTTACTTGCCATTATTCTGGCGGTAACCTTTCTTTTTTGCTTTTTATTCGCACGCTTTTTTTACGTGCAGGTTTTATGGAGCGAGGAATTGAATTATCGCGCGTTGGACCAATGGACGAGGGAATTGCCCGTCGTGGCGGAGCGAGGCAAGATTACCGATCGTAACGGCGTGGTTTTGGCGGATAACGCAACGGCGTATTCCGTATATGCACGCTCGAACGCCGTGAAAGACAAAGAGGCGACGTCCTACGTTTTGGCGGAGGTTTTACAAAAGGAACAAAGCGTTTTATATGAGAAAATGACCAAGAAAAAAGCTTCGGAAGTCACGCTTGCAAGGCGTGTGGAGAAAAGCCGCGTCGAGGCGTTGTCGAAGCTTTCGTTGGAGGGGGTTTATTATGCGCGCGATAACGTGCGACAATACCCGAAAGGGGACGCACTCAGCCAAGTTATCGGTTTTACGTCTTCGGATAACGTCGGGACGACCGGGTTGGAAAAATATTACGATCGGTATCTTTCGGGTACCGACGGGGAGCTTTTGTACGAAACCGATTTGATCGGCGTCGATTTGAAGGGGAGCGTTGCGGCGTACGTGCCTGCGGAAAACGGATACAATATCGAATTGACGATCGATTACGGAATACAGGAAACGGTCGAAAACGCGTTGGCGAGGACTGCGGAAACGTATTCGCCGAGTTCCGCTTCGTGTATCGTGTTGGACGTGGATTCGTTCGAAATTTTGGCGATGGCGAATTATCCGTCGTGCGATTTGAACGATTTGCCTCGGTCGGATACCGCTCTTTTGAACAAATTGTCGAGAAATTCGTTGGTTTGCGACGTGTACGAACCCGGTTCGACTTTCAAGATTATTACCGCCGCGGCGAATTTGGAAGAGTATCTTCGAGGAAATACCGAAGCGTTTTCACCGAATTACGTCTTTTCAAGCTCTCGTACGCGTACGGTTGACGGCACGAAAGTGAAGTGTTGGAGTACTCACGAAAACGGTAAGCATTGTAATCAAACTTTATCGGACGCATTGAACAACAGTTGTAATCCGTGCTTTACGGATATTGCGCTTTCTTTGGGAAAAAGCACCTTTTATCGATATTTGTCTGCGTTCGGTTTCGGAAAAAGGACGGGGGTGGATTACGGGGGCGAAGCGTACGGATTATTGCTTGCCGAGGGGGCTGTGCGAAATTGCGATTTGGCACGTATCGGATTCGGGCAGACGGTTGCCGTTTCGGGAATACAGCTCGCATGCGCTACTGCCGCCGCCGTCAACGGCGGATATTATTACACGCCGCATTTGGTGAAACGCGTTTACGCGGACGACGGGTACGTTGCCTTGCAAACGGAAAAGACTTTGCAGAGCCGTCCGATCGGCGAGCAAGCCTCCAAGCTTTTGGCGAAGATGTTGGAGGGCGTTATCGAAGAAGGTAGCGGAAAAAAGGCGGCGATCGAAGGTTATCGTATCGGCGGCAAAACAGGGACGGCGCAGAAATACGAAAACGGTAGGATTGCGGCAGGGAAATACGTGTCGTCGTTCGTCGGGTTCTTTCCGGCGGATAAACCGAAATATCTCGCTTTGGTGATCGTAGACGAGCCGCAAGGCGCGTATTACGGAAGCGTCGTCGCCGCACCTTGCGCCAAAGAAATTTTTCAAGGAATTATCGACTTGAAGAATATTTCGCCCGACGGCGTAAATAAAAATAAACAGTAAGGAGTGTTTCTATGCGGTTAACAACGTTGATATCGGGGCTGAATTATATAAAAACGTCGGGCGAAGACAGGGAAGCGGCGTCTTTGTCCGCAGATAGCAGAACTTGCGGCGAGAATAGCGTTTTCGTTTGCGTAAGGGGCAGTCGAACGGATTCCCACGATTGTGCCGAGGAGGCGGTGCGCAACGGTGCGGTGGCGGTCGTGACGGAACGAGATTTACGATTGCCGAAAAACGTTACGCAGATTTTGGTGGCGGATTCGCGCGAGGCGTTGGGGACGCTCGCTTCGGCGTTTTATTCGGAACCGTCTAAGCGATTGAAGGTGATCGGGATAACCGGAACGAACGGTAAAACGACTACGTCCTATATGCTTGCTTCTATTTTGGAAAAAGCCGGACATCGTGTGGGGATAATAGGAACTTTGGGCATAAAGTATGCCGAAAAACACTATCCGTCGGAATTGACGACGCCCGACCCCGTCGAATTGCAAAGACGGCTTGCGGAGATGGCACTGCATGGCGTGGAATACGTCGTGATGGAAGTATCGGCGCATGCGATTTTCTATAAAAAAATTTGCGGCGTTGCGTTTTGCGCCTGTATTTTTACCAATTTAACGCAAGACCATTTGGACTTTTTCGGTACGATGGAGCAATATCGCCGTGCGAAAACGCAGTTGTTTTCTACGCAAACCGCTCCGATTGCCGTATTGAACGGGGACGACGAAACCGGGCGTGAGATTGCACGTCTTCGTGAAAAGGAAGGCGGCAAGACGATTTTTTACGGCTTGCGTACGCCGTCGGAAGCGTTTGCGGTGGTAACGGAGGAGTCGTTGACGGGCAGTGAGGGAATGCTGAACATCAACGACAAGCTTTGTCGAGTTTCTTTGAAAATGGCGGGTTTGCATAACGTTTACAATGCTTTGGGCGCGGCGGCGTGCGCTGCGGAGCTCGGGATTCCTACGGAATATATCAGGGAAGGCTTAAACGCATTGGAGGGCGTGGTCGGCAGGTTGGAACGCGTCGGAAGCTTTCGCGGCGCAGAGATTTACGTGGATTTTGCGCATACGCCCGATGGTTTGGGGCAGTCGTTAAACGCGTTAAAACGCCATTGTAACGGCAGAATGCTTTGTCTGTTCGGATGCGGCGGGAATCGAGATAAGGGAAAACGAGCCGTTATGGGGGAAGCGGCGGCTCGCCGTGCGGATTTTTCGATATTGACTTCGGATAATCCGAGATACGAAGATCCGTTGGACATTCTTTCCGAAATAGAGAAAGGCTATCGACGATTCTCCACTCGTTACGTCGTGGTTCCGGACAGAAAGCGCGCGATCGAATACGCCGTGGACTTTTTGGAACAAGACGACGTTTTGCTGATTGCCGGCAAGGGCGGAGAGTCCTATCAAGAGGTTATGGGTATAAAATATCCGTTTAGCGACAAAGATATAATAAAGAATTTATTAAAGACAAAAGGAAACGCCCCGTTACGTTGACGGGGCAACGTGTATTCGTATGCGTATTTATTTTTTATCGGCAATCGTCGCATTTGCGTTATCCGTCGCGTTTTGTCTGTTATGGATACCGCTTTTGCGAAAATGGAAGGCGGGGCAAAACATTTTGTCTTATGTCAAAGAACATAAAAAGAAAGGCGGAACGCCCACGATGGGCGGCGTTGCGTTCGTGGCGGCGGCATTGTTTTCCGCATTCTTTTTTGCTCGCAAGCGAGGACGGGTGTTTTTATTGTCGGCGGCGATCGGTTTGTCTTATATGATTATCGGCGTATCGGACGATTTGCTGAAAAAACGTCATAAAGAAAATTTGGGATTGAAAGCTTGGCAAAAATTCGCCTTTCAGGTTATCGTTGCTTTTTTTGCGGCTTGTTTTTGTTATCGAGTCGGGTTGACTCGTCTGCATTTGCCGTTTTTGCAAAAGAGCGTGGATATACAGGGTTGGATATTCCCTTTATCGATTTTGACGTTCGTTTCCACCGTAAACGCGGTGAATTTAACGGACGGGTTAGACGGGCTTGCGGCGGGATCCTGCGCGCCGCTTTTTTTGTCGCTCGGCGCGTTGATTTTATTACAAAACGAAGACGGCGCGTTGTCGGTGTTGTCCTTTTCGATATTCGGCGCGCTTTTGGGTTATTTGTGCTTTAACGTTTTTCCCGCTTCGGTTTTTATGGGCGATACGGGCTCGCTCGCGCTGGGCGGATTCGCGGCGGCGGTCGGCGTGTTTTCGGGGAACGCGTTGTATTTATTGGTTTTGGGCGTGGTTTTCGTATTTTCCGTACTATCGGTGATTCTGCAAGTAATATATTATAAAGCGACGAAAGGGAAACGTGTTTTTTTGATGTCGCCCGTTCATCACCACTTTCAGCAAAAAGGCTTTTCGGAAAGTAAAATCGCTTACGTATATTTTGTCGTTACTTTCTTGTTCGGATTGCTTTCCGTGATGGCGGAGCTTTGAGTTTTCGGAGGTGACTATGTATCCGCAAAGACAAATTTTTTTGGTGTTCGGCTTATCCCGTTCAGGGCAAGCCGCCGCCTCGTTTTTACTTTCGCAAAAAGCCGTCGTGTATATTTACGACGAGGGGGAAAGCGAACGTATCGCACAGACGACGCAGACTTTATCGGACGCGGGCGCAAAGGTATTGCGCAAAGAAGAATTGTCCCGCGTTGCAAGTTTTTGCGACGTGCTGGTGTTGAGCCCGGGAATACCCGTAGACCATTTTATGGCGGTGGCGTTTAAGCGTAGCGGAAAGGCTGTAATCGGCGAAACGGAATTGGCGGCTCGGTATATACAAACGCCCGTTATAGCCGTTACGGGGACGAACGGAAAAACGACGGTCGTTTCTATGTTGACGGACGTTTTGAATAAGGGCGGCTTGTCCGCGAAAGCCTGCGGAAATATCGGGGTTCCCATGTCGGAATGTCTGTCTATGCGGGAAAAGATTGCCGTGGCGGAAATTTCCAGCTTTCAGTTGGAAACGCTTCGCTCTCTGCGTCCGCATATCGCCGTGGTGCTAAACGTTACCGAGGATCATTTGAATCGCCATTACAATATGGAGAATTACGTGTACTTAAAGTCGAAGCTGTTGAAAAACAGTACGGAGGCGGAATTCGTCGTGTTGAATTACGACGATGCGGTCGTGCGGTCCTTTGCGGAAAAAACAAAGGCGCAAACGCTGTATTTTTCCGTTCGGGAACGCGTAAAAGGCGCATTTTACGAAGACGGATATTTGTATTTCGGTAAGGAACGCATTATGTCGGCGGACGATTTGTCCGCAGGCGGATTACATAACGTGCAAAACGCGCTTGCCGTAATCGTTGCGGCAAAAATCATGGGAATCAAAACGGACGATATCGCCTCGGCGCTCGGGGATTTTAAGGGCGTGAAACATCGTATCGAGCAGGTGGCGGAAGCGGACGGGGTGACGTATATAGACGATTCGAAAGGTACGAATGCGGACGCAACGCTCAAAGCCGTGGCTTGTATGCAAAAGGAAACGGTGCTGTTGCTGGGCGGTAAGGATAAGGGATATCGGTACGAACCGCTTTTCGAGGCTTTGCGTTCCTCGAAGGTCGTTCACGCGATTTTATACGGGGAAAACCGATTCGCCCTTTTACGTGCGGCGGAAGCACGGGGCTTTACGAGCGTAACGCTTTGCGATTCGTTGGAATTTGCTACGCGCGTCGCGATGCTTCGCGCGCATTCGGGGCAGAACGTGCTTTTAAGCCCTGCCAGCGCAAGCTTTGACGAGTTTTCCGGTTATGAGGAAAGAGGCGAGCGTTTCGCGGAAATCGTATGCGGCGGTATTTTGCATGCGGAACTTGTCGACGATAGGGAACAACCTCCGACGGAAGAACCTCTCGATTTGTCGGATACGGTTTGTTCGGGGTCGGATTTTCCCGTGTTTGCCAAAGAGGAGGAACTGCAAGCGGTGACGGACGATGACGATACGGAATAAGCCGAAAGGGGATTCGTCCATTCTCGTTCTGACGATGCTGTTGGCGTGTTTCGGGGTTTTGGCGGTGTATTCCGCCAGCGCATACGTTGCGGAAACGCAATACGGGGACGCATTCTACTTTGTAAAAAAACAGGCGGTCGGGGTCGTTCTCGGCTTGGCTGCGATGTTTGGTTGTTGCAGGTTGGATTATCGGAAACTGTGCGGAAAACGCATTCGTTTCGCGGCGTTGATTCTTCCGATTTTATTGCTCGCGTTGGTTTTTGTGCCGGGGATCGGTAAGACGAATTACGGGGCGACCCGTTGGATAGGCGTCGGCGGCGTGACCGTCCAACCTTCGGAACTCGCAAAATACGGTTTTGTCGTGTTTGCGGCGGCGTATATGTCCGAAAATATGGAAAAAATGCGTACGTTCACAGGCGTGTTGCCCGTATTGGCGGCAGGCGGCGCGATCTGTCTTTTGATTATTTTAGAACCGAATATGTCCGTGACGATGTGCGTCGGCTTGCTGATGCTGGCGATGCTGTTTATGGGCGGCATGAAAATAAAGCACTTTTTATGGATTTTCGTGCCTGCGTTGCTTGCCGTGCCCGTATTGATCGTTATAGAACCGTATCGGCTTTCTCGGTTGAGCGCGTTCCTCGATCCTTGGGAGTCGCCGAAAGGAGAAGGCTATCAGTTGATTCAATCTCTTTATGCGCTCGGCAACGGCGGTTGGTTCGGAACCGGTTTGTTTCGTTCTCGACAAAAATACCGTTTTTTACCGTTTGCCGAAAGCGATTTCATTTTGTCGATTATCGGGGAGGAACTCGGTTTTGTCGGTACGGCAGCGCTTTTCCTCGTTTGCGCATGGTTGGTTTTTCGAGGAATTCGAGTCGCGTCGAATGCGGACGATTTCTTTTCTTTTTTGCTTGCGGGCGGGATTACGCTCGTTTACGGGATACAGACGGTTATAAACGCATTGGTGGTCAGCGGCAGTATTCCTCCGACGGGGTTGCCCTTGCCGTTGATCAGTTCGGGAAACACGTCGTTGATCGTTACGATGGCGTCCATGGGTATATTGTATTCCGTTTCGACGAAAGGAAAGAAGCGCGGCAGAACAAAACGAAAGAGAAAATTCATACAATAAAGCATAAGGAGCTTTTTTGTATGGATAAACTTATCATAGACGGTGGCAATCGGCTGTACGGAAGCGTGAGGGTACAGAGTGCGAAAAATACCGTATTGCCGTTATTGGCGGCTTCTGTTTTGACCGACGAGCAAGTGACGATTCGGGGAATTCCGAAAATCAACGACGTGGCGAATATGTTGCATATTCTCGCCGAAGTCGGTTGTGAAATCAAACGGCAAGACGATTGCGCGATTATCGATAGTTCCAACGCAGTTTCCCACGAAATACCGGCTCGGTTGACGAAGGAGCTGCGTTCTTCCGTTTTTATGCTCGGTTCGGTGCTGACGCGTTTTCGTCGTGCGAAAATTTCTTATCCCGGCGGTTGCGACATCGGACTTCGACCGATCGATCTGCATTTGTCCGGCTTAAAGCGATTGGGTGTGCAAATCACGGAGGAAGACGGATATATTTGCTGTACGGCGGATCGGTTGATCGGGGCGGAGATTCTGTTGGATTTTCCGAGCGTCGGCGCGACGGAAAACATCGTCCTTGCGGCGGTTAAGGCGGATGGCGTCACGGTGCTTCGGAATGCCGCAAAGGAGCCGGAAATCGTCGATTTGCAGAATTTCTTAAACGCAATGGGCGCAAACGTTTGCGGTGCGGGCGGCGGAACTATTGTCGTAAAGGGCGTGAAACGTCTGCACGGGGTAGACTATATGCCGATCGGGGATCGAATCGAAGCGGGGACGTATTTGATAGCGGCGGCTTCGTGCGGAGGGGAAATCGAAACGGACGGGGTTCCCGCGGAAAATATTGCGGCTCTTTTACATAAATTACGTGAAAATGGTTGCAAAATACATACAAAAAATGATAAAATACATTTATCCAACGAAAATCGGCTGCGTGCGGTAGATATCGTGGAAACGATGCCGTTTCCCGGTTTTCCGACGGACTTGCAGGCGCAGTATGCGGCGTTGAGCGCTACGGCGGACGGAACGACGTTGATTGCGGAGAATTTGTTTGAAACGCGGTATCGTTACGCGGCGGAATTAAAACGCATGGGTGCGGATATTACGGTGCGAGATCGTACGGCAATCGTACGCGGCGTGGAAAAGTTGCGCGGCGCATGCGTCACGGCGAGCGATTTACGGGGCGGAGCCGCTTTGGTGATTGCCGCATTGAAAGCGGAAGGGCAAAGCCAAATTTTCGATTTGTTCCACGTGGACAGAGGGTATGAAAATTTAGAGGGGAAACTCAGGCGACTCGGCGCGCGCGTTCGTCGCGTCAGGATTTAAGGAAAGGGTACGAAAGAGGAGAGATATGAAAATACGCAAAAAGACGATTTGGGTGATTGTGTTGACGGTTGTTGTTTTTTTGTCGATGGTGACGTTGGGAATCGATAGCGTTTATCGAATCGACGCCGTTACGTTGAACGCGACCGTCGTTTCGGAAGAAGCGAAAGAAGAAGCGGTTTTGTTGCAGGAACGTTTGACGGACGCATACGAAGAGAAAAGCGTCTTTTCCGTCGATAGAACGGAGGCGGAAAACATTTTGAAGGAGTTTCCGTATTTTCGGTTGCTCGGCTTTCAAAAATCGTATCCGAATCGTATCGTCGTTACGGTGACGGAGGATGAGGAAACGTATGCCGTTTCCGCAGGCGACGGGCAATATTACGTTCTCGGGTCGGACGGTTTGATTTTGGGTGTGCGAGAAACGTACGAAAATCGTTTGGACGGCGGAAATAACGTCCTGTTGCAAGGGACGTCGATTTCGGGCGACCGCGGTTCTTATCCGATCGGCGACGAATGTTTTTCTTCCTTGCTTGCTTTTTGCGCGGAAGCGTCGAGGGCGTTGGACGGTATTCGTCGTAACGTGGTAAGCGTGGAAGTCGTTCGAAATACTTCCGCTTTGGCAGACGCGTTTTTTCTTGTGACAATGCGCGAGGGCGTGCAGATATACGTCGGCGATCCTACGCAGTCGACGGATGCAAAGGCACAGGCCGCAACGGAGCAATATCTGTCGTTGTCCGACAAAGAAAGACTCACGGGGAGAATTGCCGTTTCGGAACGCAACGGGGAAATCGTTTCGACGTATTTTACAAAGTAAAAATTTCGTACAACCAAGAAAAAAACGCGCGGCTCGTGCGTTTTTTTCTTTCTCAACTATTGACATTTTTTAAGAAACGTAGTATAATAATCGAAATAGCGGTTTTATGTAAGTTGTTTTACGGAGCGGATGAAAGTATGAAAAACGAAAGCGTGGCGATTTTGGATATACGTTCTAACGAGGTGTCGTTTTTACTCGGAGCGAAAGGGGTAAACGGCACGTTCGTTTTTAACGGCAGTCGTACGCAGAAATACGACGGTTTTTCCGTTCGAAACGGTTTTTACGACGAGGATTCTTTTCGTCGGGCAATTTCTTCTGCGATTACTTCCGTTCGACAAAATTACGAAGGGACTCTTACGGAGCTTTTCGTGGGCGTTCCGTCGGCGTTTGTTTCCGTATTGACGAAAGGACAGACGAACTCCTATCCTTCCAAACGTAAATTGGTATTGCAGGACGTGGAGGCGTTGTACGAAAGCGGCTTGAACGAGTTGCTGGCGCAAGGCAGATGCATTCGTCGTTCCGATATGTATTTTACGTTGGGCGACAATCGAAAATACTTCTCTACGGAAGACTTGTACGGCGTTCCGACAACGTTATTGAAGGGTGCGCTCTGTTACTATTTCGTGCAGGAAGATTTTTACGATACCGTTCGTTTGGCGGCGAATCATTCGGGCTTTACGGACGTACGTTTTATTCCTTCCACGCTTGCGCAGGCAAAATATCTGTTTCCGCAGGAGAAAAGGGAAGGTTATGCGTTTTTGCTGGACGTAGGCTTTCTGACTTCGTCCATATCCGTGATTTACGGCAACGGGATCGTCCACGAGGAATCTTTCGATTGCGGCGTCGGGCAGGTTTTGGCGTTGCTCGTGAAAAAATTGGGCGTGGATTACGCTACGGCGGAGGAAATTCTCGCTGCGTCCAACGTTTCCGGGGGATTCGTTGCGGATAATTTGAAATGGAGCAGCGATTTCGGAGAAACGACTTTCCCCGTTCGTAAAATCAACGAAGTCATCAAATGCGGTTTGGACGAGTTGTGCGAAAGGGTTGAGAACTTTTTTGCGAAGTATTACAGAGACAGAAGCAGCTCGGAGCTGATGGTAAACCCCATCGGCGTGACGGGGGAAGGGATCGGCTATATAAAAGGTATGGCGGAGCATATTTCCGGAAGGTTAAATCGTCTGACGGAGATTGTATATCCGGATTTGCCTTATTACGACAAACCGATGTTTTCGTCGAGGATTGCGCTTCTCGATACGGCGTTGTCGGATAGACGGACGCAAAGTTGGTTTCAGAAATTATTTCATCTTGGAGGAAAAAGAAAATGATAGACAGTTACGAAGAAAGAAGAAACGAGTATGTACCCGCACCCGAGGCGAGCATGAATAATTTTTCGGGCGTGGCGAAAATAAAAGTAATCGGCGTCGGCGGCGCAGGGAACAACGCGGTCGATCGTTTAATCGAATCCGGCTTAAAAAGTGCGGAATACATCGTGGTAAACACCGACAATCAGGCTTTGGCGCGTTCTAAGGCGAAAAGACGTATCCAAATCGGCGTGAAATTGACGAAAGGTTTGGGCGCGGGCGCAGATCCTGCCGTCGGCAAGGCTGCGGCGGAAGAAAATAAAGAGGATATTCAAGCGGCGTTAAAAGATACCGACTTGTTGTTCATTACCGCAGGTATGGGCGGCGGTACGGGTACGGGGGCTGCTCCCGTAATCGCGAAAATCGCACGAGATATGAAAATTCTTACCGTAGCGGTCGTTACGTTGCCGTTTACGTTTGAAGCGAAACGCAGAATGGACAACGCCGTCAGCGGCGCGGACGAACTCGCAAAATACGTAGACGCCATTATTACCATTCCCAACGATAAAATTCGCGAAGTCGTACCGAAGGGAATGCCTTTTTCCGATGCGTTGCGCGTTGCGGACGAGGTGCTTCGTCAAGGGATTCGCGGTATTGCGGAACTCATCGTAAAACCTTCCCTTATCAACCTTGACTTTGCGGACGTGAAAGCGACGTTGAAAGGTCGCGGACTCGCGCATATGGGCATCGGTGTGGCGAAAGGCGAAAACAGAATTGCCGACGCCGTTCGTTGCGCGGTAAGCAGTCCTTTGCTGAATACGACGATCGAAGGGGCGAGCTCGGTTATTTTGAACGTTATCGGCGGCAAAGAGCTTTCTTTGGACGAAGTCACTATGGCGGCGGATTTGGTACACGGCGTAATCAATTATTCCGCAAACGTCATTTTCGGCGCGTGTCAGGACGAGAGTATGTCCGACGAAGTGGAAGTGGTCATTATCGCCACGGGCTTTAACAAGTCGTTGGGCAATGCGCCCGTTGGCGGCGTCGGGACGGAGCGACAAGCGGCACAGCTCTCTAAGCGGATCGATCTCGCTTATAACGAGCAAATGCAACGTGCGTACGGCAATGCCTACAATTCGCAAATGAATCAAGCATACGGCAATCCGTCCGATTATTATCCCGCGCAGCCGATGAACGTACCTATGAATAATTCCGTGCAAAGACCTATGCAGAACGGTTACGCCCCCATGAACAATTCCGTGCAAAGACCTATGCAAAACGGATACGCACCCATGGGTAATCCTGGGCAAAGACCTATGCAAAACGGGTATGCGCCTATGGAAAATCCTGCGCAAAGACCCATGCAAAACGGATATGCGCCTATGGAAAATCCCCAAGTCGTAGAGCCCGTAAAGCCTACGCCGTTCGAACCGAACGATCCCATTCCCGATTCCGCGACGTTGACGGGAAAAACGGATACGAAGCATCGTCCCCGTTTCGTGGACTTTTTCATAAAGAAAAACGGTGAGGAAAAATAAACGATATTCCAGTAAAAAGAAAGACTTGCGACAGAATTTTGTCACAAGTTTTTTTGAAAATACTTGACAAACGCAGAGTGCGGTGTTATCATTTTCGTATCGAAAACAGAGGAGGCTTTTATGGAAGAAAACAGGCTGCGTACTGCCTCGAAAGATATTATAAAGATTGACCGACTTTGTAAAAGCTTCGGCGAAGTAAAAGCGGTTAGAGGGTTAAGCTTTCGGGTGAAAGAAGGGGAATTGTTTGCGTTTCTCGGCGTGAACGGCGCCGGAAAATCCACGACGATTAACGTGATGTGCGGTCAGTTGTCCAAAGACGGCGGCACGGTGGTCGTGAACGGCGCGGATTCGGATTCCGACGCGGAATCGATCAAACGCATGCTCGGCGTCGTTTTTCAAAATTCCGTTTTGGATTCTGCGTTAAGCGTTTACGACAATTTGGAAAGTCGCGCAGCGTTATACGGGATAACGGGCAATGCTTTTAAGAAGCGTTTGGCAGAACTTTCCGACATTCTGCGTTTCGGGGATTTACTGAAACGCTCGGTCGGAAAATTATCTGGCGGTCAACGCCGAAGGATAGACATTGCGCGCGCTTTGTTGCATCGTCCGAAAATTTTGATTTTGGACGAACCGACGACGGGGCTCGATCCGCAGACGAGAAATACGATTTGGTCGGTGATCGGCGATTTGAGAAAACGCGAAAACATGACGGTGTTTTTAACGACGCATTACATGGAAGAAGCTGCCGACGCGGATTACGTCGTGATTCTCGACAGCGGCGAAATCGTTGCCGAAGGTGCGCCTTTGGAATTAAAAAATACGTATACGGGAGATTTTATCACGCTTTACGGCATAACGGAGAGCGAGATAAAAACGCTCGGTATGCCGTATGAAAAAATACCCGACGCATTCCGTATCGCCGTACCGAACACGTCGAAAGCGACGGAATTGATTTTACGCCGTTCGGACTTGTTTGTCGATTACGAGATAACGAAAGGGAAAATGGACGACGTATTTTTGAGCGTTACGGGGAAACGTTTGGAAGGAGGCGCGGAAAAATGAATACGCTTTTAGCTTTGATAAAACGCAATATGAAGCTGTTTTTTAAGGATAAGGGAATGTTTTTCACTTCGCTGATTACGCCAGCGATTTTGCTCGTATTATACGTTACGTTCCTCGGCAACGTATACGAAGATGCGTTTACGTCCTCTTTGCCCGAGGGCGTAAAAGTTTCCGACGAAATTTTGGGCGGACTCGTCGGAGGCGAGCTGATATCGTCGTTGCTTGCCGTTTCTTGCGTGACGGTTGCGTTTTGCTCGAATTTTCTCATGGTGCAGGATAAAGTGAACGGCACGATAAAAGATTTACGCGTTTCGCCCGTGAAAGCTTCGGTGTTGTCGATTGGTTATTATGTGGCGACGTTGCTTTCCACGCTCTTGATATGCTATGCGGCGACGGGGATTTGTTTGCTCTACGTCGCTACGCAGGGTTGGTTTATGTCGTTTGCGGACGTAGTCTGTTTGTTTGTCGACGTGACGTTGCTTGTGTTGTTCGGAACGGCGCTGTCGTCCGTCGTCAACTTCTTTTTATCCACGCAAGGACAGATTTCGGCGGTCGGAACGATCGTCAGCGCAGGCTACGGATTTATATGCGGAGCCTACATGCCGATTTCCTCGTTCGGAAGCGGTTTGCAGAAAGTGCTTTCGTTTTTACCCGGTACGTACGGTACCGCACTCGTGAGGACGCATTCGTTGCGCGGTGCGTTGGCGGCTTTGCAAAGTCAAGGCGTGCCGGTCGAAGTCGTGCAAGGCTTGAAGGAATCGTTCGATTGCAATCTCTTCTTTTTCGGAAAGTCGGTCGGGGTATCGGCTATGTACGGAATTTTGCTCGGGGCGATTCTCTTGTCCGTTGCCGTTTACGTATTGCTGAACGTTTGTAAAAAGAAAAAATAATAATGAAAGGACATTCGCGGTTGCGAGTGTCCTTTTTACGGAGAAAGGGCGTCTATATGCATAGACGCCCTTTCGAGGAAGAATAAATCAGATATGAGGATAATTAAAGTTAAATCGAAAAACACAATATAAAGTAACTGTTTAATCGATATTTTTAATTATTATAACATATAAAATCAAAAAAGACAAGTGTTTTTTAAGATTTTGTTAAAAATAAGAAATATTTTTTTCTTTCGGCATAAACGCCGGAATGCGAACGTATAGATAGTATATGCGTTTAGAAATTTTGAAAGGAATAAAAAAGGTTTATTTTATCGGCATAGGCGGCGTCAGCATGAGTGCTTTGGCGAAGGTTTTATCCGTAAACGGTTGCGAAGTTTCGGGTAGCGATATGCAACGTTCGGAAACGACGGAATCTCTTGCGTTTTACGGCGTACGCGTGTTTATCGGGACGGAGGAGAACCGTTTGGAATTGGCGGAATGCGATGCGGTGGTTTATACCGACGCGATTCCGGATACCCATAAGGAATTGCAAAAGGCGCGTGCGTCGGGTAAACGGATCTATTCGAGAGGGGAATTGTTACGATTGGTCGGCGATGCGTTTCCCGAAGTGGTCACGGTGGCGGGGAGTCACGGAAAGACGACGTGTACCGCTATGTGCGCACACATATTTAAGGCTGTCGGTGCGCCGTTTACGGCACATATCGGGGGCGAGGACAGCGTATTCGGGAATTTTTGCTCGTTCGGGACGGAATATTTTTTGACGGAAGCGTGCGAATATAAGAAAAATTTTTTGAAATTGAAGAGCGATACGGCGATTTTGCTGAATATCGATAACGACCACATGGAATGTTATCGTGACGAGGCGGAGCTTGTTTCTTGCTTTCGGCAATACGTTGAAACGGCGGGGACGGCGTTTGTTTGCGCGGACGACGAGAAGTGTTTGTCGTTGGGAGATTTTCCGAGTTTCGGGATTAAAAATCCTACGGCGGATTATAGAGCCTCGGATTTGCGCGAAAACGGGGAACGATACGCCTTTACCGTAGAGGAATACGGGAAACCGATTTGTCGGGTGCGTTTGAATGCGATCGGTCGATGTAACGTATACAACGCGTTGGCTGCGTTTGCGGCGGTTCGGTCGTTCGGTTTCGACGAAAAGGAGATTGTAAAAGGCTTGGAAACTTTTACGGCGGTTCGTCGTCGTTTCGAAAGGATCGGGACTTACAAAGGCGCGACGTTTATTTGCGATTACGCGCATCATCCGCGCGAAATTCTTTCGACCGTCGCGACGGCGGAAGGGATCTGCAAGGGAAAGCTGTTCGTCGTCTTTCAACCGCATACCTATTCT
This sequence comes from uncultured Clostridia bacterium, assembly GCA_964515795.1. Taxonomy (GTDB): domain Bacteria; phylum Bacillota; class Clostridia; order Christensenellales; family Borkfalkiaceae; genus Scatosoma. The sequence goes on from CAZEVL010000011.1 coordinate 20,278, forward strand.
CGTACGCGGCTTTTGCTCCGCGAATTCGTGCAGACGCTACGGACAATCAAAAATCTTACGCTGTTCAAAACGTATCCTGCTCGGGAAAAATACGATGCGGAGGGCAGCGCGGAGGCGTTGGCGCAAGCGGTCGGAGGTTGCCTGTATGCGGAAAATATGTACGTTTTGCGGACGTGGTTGAAAAAAACGGTACGGGAAGGAGACGTCGTATTGTTTTTGGGGGCGGGCGATATTTATTACGCGGCGCAGTACTTGCTGAAAGAGCTGAAATAGGAAAAGAAAAAATCGTTAAAAAGCGTGCGAAACGAAAAAAACTCGCTTTTTAGCGAATTTTTTTGTTTGAAACTATTGATAAAATGAAAAAAAAATGGTATAATACAAAGGTATAATCAGGAGGTGTTTCCTTTGAAAAACGATGAGAAAAAAGTAACGAATAAAAATAGAGAAAAAAAAGAGTCCGACCTTGTCACGAAAGAAAGTTTCAGTGCGGTTTTGGCTTTGTTTTCCTTGGTTGCGTTTTTTATTTTATGCACGAAATCTTTGGTTTTCGGAAATTTCGGCAATGCCGTTCACGCGTTTTTGACGGGCGCGTTCGGTTATTTTGCGTATCCGCTGGCACTGGGAGGAATGTATTTCTTTTCTATGGCGTTGCTCGGAAAACGCTTGGTTAAAAACAGAAAAGTAGGGGTATGCGTTGCGCTCGCATTCCTTTTCGCCGGTTTAATCGTACATACTGCGTTGACTTTCTCTTGGTCGCTCGACGGGTATTTGTCCGCTTGTTTTTCCGCAGGCGAGCATTTCCCTGCCGCTACGGTGACGGGCTGGTCGGGCGGATTGCTCGTGTATGCGTTGTCCGCCGTTGTGTCCAAAGTCGGCGCGATCGTTTGTTTTTCCGTGGCACTGTCTCTTTGCGTGTATTTGACGACGATTTTTGCGGGGAAAGGAACGAAAACCGCGGAAAAGCGTACGAAAAAATCCTACGAGATTCCCGTGATGCAACCGACGCCGCAATATACGGAAAATCCCGTTGCGCAACCTGCGAACGCCGCTTATACGCAGCCGCAAACGAAACAGCGTCCGGGCGTGGTATTGTCCGAAGAAACTACGCACTCTTCCGAAGGCGCGTTTTCGCCGTTCGGAACGCCGCAGACGATGCGCGAGGACAATTCTGCGTGGTTGGAACGCTCTTACGATAACAGCAGAGAGTATTTGTTCGGAGCGTCTCCGTCGGAACATTATAAGAAGAACTTGATTTTCGATCCGAATTCCAATGCGAATAGACGTCCGCCCGTAGACCCGTTTCAACCGATCGAGAGCGGTTATACGCCCTCTTACGCTTCGGCGTACGAGGATTCCGTAAATCGGCGCGAAGAGATTGCACCGTTAAAGATCGTGACGGATAATTCGTCCGAATATCGTTCGGATTCGTATGAACGGGAAACGCCGAACGAGCGGCAAAACGACGATACGCCGAACACGTCTTCGCCTTTCGGTGCGTACGGGCAGTACGATTCTCCGTTGTCCGTTTCGTCTATGCAGCCGATAGAAGAGGAGAAAACGATCGAGCCTATGCCTACGTATGAAGCGCGAGATTCGTTTTTGCACGAAGAGCCTGTTTCTCGGGATCGCGTACAGGAGGATGATAGAGCTGTTTTCGAGCGTTCGAACGATTTGTTCGGGCGAGAGAACGGTAACGATTTTCTTTCGGAACCCGAAAACGTACGCGAAGAACCGCAAACGGAAACGTCGCCCCGTCGTCACGAGTATATGGATATGTTCTCGTTAAAAAATCCGAACGTATTCGGGCGCGAAGACAGAGAGTCCGTTTTGAATCCAGACGCGACGGAGCACGAGGAACGCGGTATGCGCGAAGATCGTTGGGAAAGCGGTGCGAATCCTTTCGATTCCGAGCGAACGGATACGCCTTTTGCGGAAAACGACAGAGAAGAGCGTTCCGAACGCAGCGCGCTGCATTTATTCGACGAAAATAAGGAAAGCGACCCGTATACGTTACGATCGGATTTTCGAGAGGAACGGGATTCGAGCGACGAGTTCGAGTTGGATCGCGACGCGTCGTTGTCCGATAGAGATTATATGCAAAACGACGCTTCGACGTCTTTTTCCGATCGTTCTGCGGACAGGGAACGAATCGAGTCGACTTTTTCGTCCGCTCAAAACGTACCTCCCCCGCAACCGAAACCGGAAGCACCGAAGAAACCGCATATTCCTAAGCCGTACGTTCGCATAAGCCTGGATGATTTGGATTGTCGGGATATCGAACCTACCGCCAACGAAGAGGAAGTGGAAGAAACGAAGGATTCGATACTTTCCACTTTGGAAGCGTTTAAGGTTGCGGACGCGTCGATCGCTTCCGTGTCGTTCGGCCCTACGGTAACGAGATATAACGTAACGTTGCCTCGTAATATCCATCCGAGAAAGGTGGTTGCCCTCGATCAGTCGATTGCAATCGATTTACACGCAAACGGCGTCAATATCTATCCGGTTTACGAGGAAGGCGTCGTCAGTATCGAAGTGCCGAATAAGAAACGTCAGTTCGTGCAGCTCGGCAGTATGTTGTCCGGCGATACTTACGTAAACGCAAAGTCTTCTTCGCTGACGTTTGCGATGGGAAAAGACGTTGCGAACCGCAAGGTTTACGGGGATATTTCCAAAATGACGCATTTGCTCGTTGCCGGCTCGTCCGGATCGGGTAAGAGCGTGTTCTTGGGTTCTTTGATTATCAGTTTGATTTACAAGTATTCGCCCGAAGAATTGCGCTTGATTTTGATTGACCCGAAAAAGACGGAATTCGGTTTGTATGCCGATTTGCCGCATTTGATGATCAACGAGATTATTTCGGACGTCGGTAAAACGGTGCAGAGCTTGAATTGGGCGATCGAAGAGATGAATCGTCGTTATACGTTGTTCCAAGAAATGACGCGCGCGGGTACGTACGTAGTGAATTTGGAACAATACAATGCGAATATTTCCCAAAACGAGCGGTTACCGAAAATCGTCATTATCATCGACGAGCTTGCGGATTTAATGCTTGCGGCGAAAAAAGACGTGGAAGATCGCATTCAAAACCTGACGCAAAAAGCGCGTGCGGCAGGCATTCACGTCATCGTGGCTACGCAACGTCCTTCCACGGACGTCATTACAGGCGTAATCAAGAGCAATTTGAATACGCGTATCGCGTTTGCGGTAGCGTCGGAAGTCGATTCTCGCGTTATTCTCGACAAAGGCGGTGCGGAAAAATTGCTCGGTAAAGGGGACTTCTTGTATACGATGCAGGGTATCAACAATCCCGTGCGTGTACAAAGCGCGTTTATTTCCCCCGAAGAATCGCAAAAGGTCGTCAACTTTATCAAGACGCATAACGAAGCGTACTATGACGAGGAAGTTACGGCGTATATAAACAATACGCAAGGCTCGTCCTCGGGAAACTCGGGTTCGGTCGGAGGCGAAAAAGAGATAGAACCGGAATATCTCGATGCTTTGAAATATGTAATTTTGAGCGGCAGCGCGTCCATTTCCATGATTCAACGTAAATGTTCGGTCGGGTATAACAAAGCCGGACGGATTATCGAATGGATGGCAGAAATGGGGTACGTTTCGGCGTTCGACGGGGCAAAGGCGAGAAAAACGATTATAACCAAAGAAGAGTTCGAAGCGAAATACGGACCTATGTAAAAGAAGGAACAAAAGAAAATTATGTTGTCAAACAAGACATTCGGCATTATTTCATTGGGATGCGATAAAAATCGAGTCGATACGGAAAAACTGATCGGACTCTTAAAAAGTAGAAATTGTACGTTGACGGACGATTTGACAAAGGCGCAAATCGTCATCGTCAATACTTGCGCCTTTTTGCAATCGGCGCGGGAGGAGGCGATTCAAACGATTCTCGAATGTGCCGAGTATAAGAAGGATTTGTTGGAAAAAATCGTCGTGACGGGCTGTTTGCCGCAAAAATTCATCGACGAACTCTACGAGCCGTTGCTCGAAGCGGACGTTTTTTTGGGAATTAGCGATTATGAGAAAATTTTTGAAGCTTTGGAACGCTCCTACGAAAAAGACGAACGGCAAAATTACGTCGGTTGCGGAGCGGACGGATACTTGTTCGACCGAGTTTTGACGACGGACGAGCATATCGCCTATTTGAAAATCGCCGACGGTTGTTACAACCATTGTACGTATTGTTTGATTCCGAAAATTCGCGGTAAATATCGCTCTTATCCGATGGAGAATTTGCTGAAAGAAGCGGAAATGCTCGGGGACGTGGCGGAATTGATCGTCGTGGCGCAGGATACCACGCGGTACGGAGAGGACTTGTACGGTGAAAATCGTTTCGTGGAATTGCTGCAACGTTTGTCGCAACTGGAAAACATCGAAAAAATTCGCTTGCTGTATTGTTATCCCGACGTGATCACGGAAGAGTTGATCGAAGAAATTCGTCGAAACGACAAAATCGAAAAATATCTGGATATTCCGCTGCAACATTCCGAAGACAGGGTGTTGAAGTTGATGAACAGAAAAGGCACAAGGGCAGGTTATCTACGGCTTTTCGAGCGGTTGCGTTCGCAAATTCCGGGGATAGCCGTTCGTTCTACGTTTATTTCCGGTTTTCCGACGGAAACGGAGGCGGAATTTGAAGCGATGCAGTCGTTTTTACGGGAAGCGAAGCTTTTTAATTGCGGATTTTTCGCGTATTCCAAAGAACCGGATACCGCCGCCGCAAGGATGAAACCTCAGGTGCACGCAGCGACGAAAAAACGCAGAGTAAAGGCTCTGTATGCTGTGCAGGAACAAATCGCCAAAGAAATTTTGGCACGGTTCAGAGGAAAAACGATCGAAGTTTTGTGCGACGGGATCGATTACGAAAAAAGTTGTTTTGTCGGCAGGGCATATTTCAGTGCCCCCGACATTGACGGGAAAGTGTATTTTCACGCGACGGAGGCTGCGCAGGGCAAGCGCTACCAAGTGTATATCGATGACGTCGACAGCTATGATTTATACGGACATACGGAGGATTACGAATTATGAATTTACCCAATAAAATCACGTTGACGCGAATTTTTATGATTCCCGTTTTCGTTTTACTCTTCTTTTTGAAGAATGTTTTGCCGTTTCATTACGGTATTGCAGCAATCGTTTTCGCGTTGGCGGCATGTACGGATTTTATCGACGGACATATCGCGCGTTCGAGAGGGCTTGTGACCAATCTCGGCAAGTTTTTGGATCCCATTGCCGATAAGGTGCTTGTTTCTACGGCAATGATTCTTATCTTGACGATGCAAGACAGCTTATTCGCACTTCTTCCCGAGGTTTCGTCGCCGCTTTATACGGCTACGGCGATATGCGTTTGTGTCATTATGGCGAGAGAGCTTATTATCAGTGCGTTTCGCCAGATCGCCGCGGCGAACGGGGTTGTACTTGCAGCGGAAAAGCTCGGGAAATATAAGACGACGTTTCAGGATATCGCTATTTTCGTATTGATTTTTTCGGCGGATTTCGGCGGTACGTTCGGCAAAGTTCTTGCCTGTATCGGATTTGCACTGTTTGCCGTGGCTACCGTTTTGACCGTAGTGTCCGGGATTTCGTACGTGGTAAAAAATAAAAACGTCTTGAAGGACGCTTAACCGCAAAGAGGGGATTTAGACTTGAAAAACGTATGTATTGTGTTGCGATGCGACGAAAACGCATTTTTCGACAAGAGGGTCTTTTCCGTGACGGACGTTTTTACGCGCGGCGGTTATGATTTTCGGGAAGTTCGCATGTTGCGCGCTTCGGATACGGAACGAATAAAAGCCGTGTTGGCGGAGGAACGAAAAAATTCGCAAAACGTTGCGTTGCTTTGCGATAAAGCTTTTTTATCGACGGCGAAAGCGCTTTTGACGAATGCGTTTCCTTCGGGCATTTATCAAGGCGGTATCAACGGTGCGGGAATCTATGCGGATAAGGATGCCGTTTGGTGTTTGATTTCTATCGGCGATGCGGAAACGGGGGCGGAGTTCGCCAAAGACGTTTGTTTGCCGTTTTTGCAGAACCGCTACGGTACGCGATACGAGCGTTACGTTATTCGTACGGTCGGGGCAAGCGAGGCTCGGATAGAACAGTTGCTTCAACGGGCGAAAAATTTCTCGCAGGCGGACATTCGGTATAACCGTGTACGAGTTTACGGAATGGATACTTTGGAGATTTTATATAACGCAAACGAACCGAAGGCATTGATAGACGATACGATTCGTTTGTTCGTGGACGGATTAAGCGACAGTATTTTTGCCTTGGAGGATATTTCGTTGGAGGAACAGCTCGTTCGGCTCTTAAAACTGCGCGGAAGAAAGCTCAGCGTTGCGGAATCTTTCACGGGCGGTGGCGTTGCAAAACGGATTGTTTCCGTCCCCGGGGCGAGTCAAGTGTATTTCGAGGGTTTGAATACATACGACGAGTTGTCGAAAATCAAACGTCTTGGCGTGTCGGAATATACGTTAAAGACGCAGGGCGCGGTTTCCGATCAGACGGCGTATGAAATGGCGGCAGGGCTCTTGAATACGGGGAATTGCGACATCGCGATTGCTACGACGGGACTCGCAGGTCCGAAATCCGATCGTTCGATGTTGCCCGTCGGGTCTTGTTGCATATCGGTGGGCGATAAAAACAAAGTATTGGTTTATAAGTATAAATTTGAAGGAAATCGGGAAGATATTACGGAAACGGCAATCCGGTACGCTTTGTTTTGCGCCTATAAGCAATTAAAAAACGATTAAGTAAAAAAATATAGCAGGAGAATATATATATGAGCGAAAAAAACACGGAAAAAATGAAGGCGTTGGACGCCGTATTGTTGCAAATCGAAAAACAATACGGTAAAGGTTCGATTATGCGTCTTGGCGACGAAGCAGGAAGCACGGAGATCGAAGTGATCCCTTCGGGCTGTCTTACTTTGGATTTGGCGTTGGGAATCGGCGGATTCCCGAGAGGCAGAATTATCGAAATTTACGGTCCCGAATCCTCCGGTAAAACGACCGTTGCGTTGCATGCGATCGCGGAAGCGCAGAAAGCGGGCGGCGTAGCGGCGTTTATCGACGCGGAACACGCCTTGGATCCCGTTTATGCGAAAAAGCTGGGAGTGAATTTGGACGAGCTTTACGTTTCGCAACCGGACACGGGGGAACAAGCACTCGATATTACCGACGCTTTGGTAAGAAGTTCGGCGGTGGACATTATCGTCATCGACTCCGTTGCCGCTCTGACTCCCAAGGCGGAAATCGAAGGGGATATGGGCGACGCGCACGTAGGGTTGCAGGCTCGTTTGATGTCGCAGGCGTTGAGAAAATTGACGGCAATCGTAAATAAATCCAAAACTTGCGTCATTTTCATCAACCAGCTTCGCGAAAAGGTGGGTATTATGTTCGGAAACCCCGAAACGACCCCCGGAGGTAAGGCTTTGAAATTCTATGCGAGCATTCGTTTGGACGTCCGTAAAGCGGATACCTTAAAGGATTCCGACGGCGCGATGGGTAACAGAACGAAGGCGAAAGTCGTGAAAAACAAGCTTGCTCCTCCTTTCAAGCAGGCGGAATTCGATATCATCTTCGGCGAAGGTATTTCTCGCGAAGGTTGTATTATCGATATGGGCGTCCAGTACGATATTATCGGGAAAAGCGGTTCGTTTTTCAGCTATAACGGAGCGAAGGTTGCGCAAGGTCGTGAAAAATTGCGTTTGTATTTAAGGGAGAACCCCGAAGTTATGGCGGAAATCGAAAACAAAATTCGCGACGCCGCAAGAGGCAAAACGGAAGAAACTTCGGACGGGGAAGAGGAATAACGCGTCCGCATAAGCGGTTCGGTTTATGAAAACAAAAAAACAGATACCGATTACGGTCGAAAAAGCGCAGCGTTCTTGCACTGCGCTTTTTATGTGAAATTATTTCATTATAACGGAAACTATTTTTAATCAAACAATTGACATTTTATAAATAATATTGTAAAATAGAATAGATAGAAAAAATTATAAGTCGGATTTTTTTCAAAAAGGTCCGTGGACATAATGGCTTTATCAATTTAATTTTAATGCAGGAGGCACAAAATGCAAAGTATCAATTTGAGCGTCCTGTTTCTCGCAGGGATGCCCGTTGCTTTGGGCATCGTTATTGCAATCGTTATGCTTGTCGTAGGCGCGGCGGTCGGGTTTATCGCGTATAAACAAACGACCGAGAAAAAAGTCGGTTCTGCGGACGAAAGAGTCCGTAAAATCGTCGGCGATGCGGAAGCGGAAGCGGAGCGCATTAAGGCGCAGGGCAAGGAAGAAAGCAAAAGGGCGTTGAAAGAAGCGCTTCTGGAAGCTAAGGAACAGGACTTAAAATTAAGAAACGAATTCGAGCGTGAAAGCAAGGAAAAGAAAGCGGAAATTCAGCGTATGGAGCAACGCTTGACGCAGAAAGAGGACGCTTTGGACAAGAAGACCGAATCGCTTGAACAGCAGAAGAACAATCTTTCGAAAAAAGAAGAAGAAGTTCAGGTTTTGCAGGAAAAGCTCAATTCTCAGCACGAATTGATGATTCAAGAGCTTGAAAAGGTCGCACAGCTCACGAAAGAGGAAGCGAAGCGTTTGCTTACGGAAGAAATTCTCGACAGCACGCGCCACGAAGTGGCTGTACAAGTTCGCAATATGGAACAACAGGCAAAGGACGAGGCGGATATCAACGCGAAGAAGATTATCGCGCTTGCAATTCAAAAATGTGCCGCAGATCAAGCTTCGGAAATCACCGTTTCCGTCGTACCTCTTCCGAACGACGATATGAAAGCGCGTATTATCGGTAGAGAGGGCAGAAATATCCGTGCATTGGAAAACGCTACCGGTATCGAATTGATCATCGACGACACGCCCGAAGTGGTGATTTTGTCCGGCTTCGATCCCGTCAGACGCGAAATCGCACGTTTGTCCTTGGAAAAATTGATTAACGACGGTCGTATTCATCCTACCCGTATCGAAGAAACGGTAGAAAAAGTTTCCCGCGAGATGGATCTTCAAATTAAAGAAGCAGGGGAAGCTGCCGTATTCGAAGCAGGCATTTTCGGTTTACATCCCGAACTTATCAAATTGATCGGACGTTTGAAATTTAGAACGAGCTATGGTCAAAACGTCTATAAGCATTCCGTGGAAGTGTCGATGCTCGCAGGGCAGATGGCTGCGGAACTCGGTTTGGACGTGAATTTCGCAAAACGCGCAGGCTTGCTTCACGATATCGGTAAGGCGGTCGATCAGGAACAGGAAGGTACGCATATTCAAATCGGTGCGGATTTGGCAAAAAAATATAAAGAAAACGCAAATATCGTCAATGCGATTATGGCGCACCACGGCGACGTAGAACCTAAGACGATAGAGGCGGTATTGATTCAAGCAGCCGACGCGATTTCGGGCGCTCGTCCGGGTGCAAGACGCGAAATGGGGACGAATTACGTGAAGCGTTTGGAGAAATTGGAGGAAATTGCCTCCGGTTTTAACGGCGTGGAAAAGAGTTATGCGATTCAGGCAGGACGCGAAGTCCGTGTTATCGTTAAACCGGAACAGGTTGACGATGCGCAAGCGTTGTTCTTGGCGAAAGACATTGCGAAAAAGATCGAAACGGAGTTGGAGTATCCCGGTCAAATCAAAGTCAACGTCATTCGTGAATTCCGCGGCGTGGAATATGCAAAATAAAACGAAACGATTAAGAGCCTCTGAAACAGGGGCTCTTAAAAATTTCTGCGAAAAAGTCGAAAAAATCTAAAAAAATTTCAAAAAACGTTGTGTTAAGGCTTGACATTCGTTGAAAAATTCGTTATACTATTATAGTAAGTCTTGTGTATGCTGCTATGGCTCAGTTGGTAGAGCGCGTCCTTGGTAAGGACGAGGTCGGCGGTTCAAATCCGCCTAGTAGCTCCATTAAAAATGACTAGTCTTGATACAATGAATAAAAGGTGTCAAGAC
>CAZEVL010000012.1:0-27083 GCA_964515795.1 uncultured Clostridia bacterium
CCTCCCACAACGGTAGAGACAGTGAAGCAAAACGTCTTGGCACGAAGCGTAGCGACGGTCAGGCTGTTCTTGCAGGAAACATTCTCGTTCGCCAAAGAGGTACGAAAATTCATCCCGGTACGAACGTAGGCATCGGTAAAGACGATACCTTGTTCGCTCTCGTAGACGGTATCGTTCGTTACGAAAGAATGGGCAAAGACAAGAAAAAAGCAAGCGTTTATCCTATCGCTGAATAATTACGGGATAAAAAAGCCCACCGCACGCGGTGGGCTTTTTCGTTGTAAAAACGGCATATCGATTTGAAATAGGACGTATATTATCTATATGGAAAAACGGACGAAGAAAAAGAAGAATGAACCGCTCTTAAAAAATAACGCGGATACGGTTGCGTCGAACGAGAAACGCTTACGAGATTACGATACCGTGTGCGGATTGAAAAATGTTTCCGATGAAAAACAGACCGCCGTGTGCGAATCGAAGAATGTTTTCGATGAAAAACAGGCTACCGTGTACGAGACGAATTCTAAGAACAATATTAAAAAAGGTATCTTTTTCATCATTGTTTCGGCGTTTTTTTATTCGTTGATGAGTTTGTTTGTACGGCTTGCGGGGGATTTACCGACTTTTCAAAAGGCTTTTTTTAGGAATTTTATCGCCGCGTTGGTCGGGTTTGCGCTGTTGGCGAGGAGCGGCAGCTTCAAAATGCGAAAAGGCAGTTTGCCGTCGTTGTTGGCGAGGTCAATTGCCGGGACGGTCGGGATTCTTTGCAATTTTTATGCGATAGACCATATCCCCATTTCCGACGCGTCCATTTTGAATAAGCTCGCCCCCTTTTTTGCAGTGGCATTTTCGGTGTTTGCGCTGAAAGAAAAAGCAACGTGGAAAGACTGGTTGTTTGTCTGCGTAGCGTTTACGGGTGCGCTTCTGATCGTGAAGCCGAGCGAAGGTTTGGCGAGCGTACCGGCACTCGTCGGCGTATCGGGCGGTTTGAGTGCGGGACTTGCGTATACCTTTGTGCGGAAACTCGGACAGAACGGGGAGCGCACGGCATACGTTGTTTTTTTCTTCTCCGCGTTCTCCTGTTTGTTTATGCTCCCCGTGGCGATCGCGCAATATCAACCGATGCGACTTTCGCAGTTCGGATTTTTACTTTTGGCGGGGTTGGCGGCAAGCGGTGCGCAATTTGCCGTAACGGCGGCGTACAAATACGCCCCGGCGAAAGAAATATCCGTGTACGATTATTCGCAAGTCCTCTTTTCCGCACTTTGGGGCACATTGTTTTTAGGACAATTTCCTAATGATTTTTGGACGATCGTCGGATACGTCGTGATTGTCGGTTCGGCGATTTTGAAAGCAAAATGCAAATGATTTTTGACGATGTGGTTCTGTCTAAAAAATAAGGCTGTCGTAAATTTTTCATAATTTGCGACAGCTCTATTTTTAGTATCTCTGTTATTCCGTTTTATTTTCATTCTCGTCAGATTTTAAGGGAGTGGCTTTATTTTCACTTTCGGTAGATTGGAAGATTGTTTCTTCCGTAATTTCGTTTTCCATAGTATCCATACGCTTTTCCGATTTGATGGAATTTACTAACGCGTTTCTATCTTGCCCGAATGCTCGCATTAACTCATACGCTCTTCCTGCATCAAAAGCAAAGGCTATGGCGACAAACATAAATATTATAGCGAAAAGTTTATGATCGAAAATCGATACAAAAAACGCTCCTTAAGAAAAGGAGCGTCAGTAGTTTTCGGAACGTTTCACGCAAAGAATTTCGTTGGCATCTAAATCCAAAACCGAACAAAGGCGAGACAAAGTGTCCAACGCAGGTAACGTTTTTCCTTTTAAGTAACAAGAAATTTGTTGTTGCCGTACGCCGATTTTCGAGGCGATTTCCGCTTGAGTGAGTCCGCTCTGTTGAATGGCTTCCGCTATTTTTTGTGAAATTTCAATCGTTGTGGTCATGATAATCCTCTTTTATTTATTTTACACGGAATGCATGTAAAAATTCTTGACTTACATGCGTTGCGTGTATTATAATAAAAGCGGTTTATACCGAAAGTAAAAGTATCGGGTGACGGAAAATGAAAGAGCAAAACAAGCAGGTGGAAGAGCTTTCTAAAAAACTGAAAGCGCTCAGGGTCGAAAAAGGCATAAGCGCGGCGGAGCTTGCGCGAAAAATCGGTAGAAAAAAAGAATACGTTTACGCATTCGAACACGGTCGGTCGGAATTGAAAATGAACGATTATTTGGCAATATGCGAGGCTCTGAATATTTCGCCGCAGGCTCTGTTGGTCGGACGTCGAAAAAATCTGGCTTGTTTAACCGTGGCGGAACAACTCGAAACGCTGTCGAACAGGGATTTCACTATTGTCAAAAATTTATTGGCAATGATGACTTTGTCCGACGAGCAATGGTAAATGAAAAATCTCCCTTGATGGGAGATTTTTGCGTCGTGCAAGACGTATTACGATAAGCTCGGGGTGACCAAAACGGTCTTATAATCGGTGTAAATCACGAAACCGGCTTTGCTTTTGCTCGGTTTTTTGACGAATTTTTTCTTGCAGTAGTCCACAGGGATTTTATCGCCTTCTCTGCCGTCCGAATAGTACGCGCAGATTCGAGCCGCTTTCAGTAGGACATCTTCGGGGACTTCTCTGCCGTTCGCGGCGACGATTACGTGCGCGGAGTGATATTTTTGCGTATGCAACCAAATATCGTCTGCGTCGGCGGCACGGACAAGACGGTCGTTTTGCAAGTTGTTTCGTCCTGCGTAGATTTTGAAGTCGTTTAAGGTGAATTCTCGGAACGGCACGGGCGTATCTTTTTTCTTACCCCCCGCTCGCTCTTTCTGTGCGCGGAGTAAACCCATTTCGATCAGTTCCGTCTCCAATTCTTTTAAGTCCTCGGCGGAGTCGGCGACGCCGATTGCCGCAAGTACACTGTCCGAATATTCGATTTCCGCCTGTTCTTTTTGTAACATGGGCGTTAAAATTTCTTTGGCTCGTTTGTGTTTGTTGTATAATTTGAAGTATTTTTGTGCATTTTTGGAAGGAGAGAGCATCGAATCCAAAGCGATTTTGATTTTTTCGCATTCGGGCGAATACCAATTTTCCAATTCTACGGAGGACATGCCTTTTTCTAATCGATACATATTTGCCGTGAGAAGTTCACCCTTGATACGTAAATCGTCCGCGGCTTCCGCGTCTTTCAAACGTCCGGAAGTGTCTTGCTGTTTTTTGATTTGTTTTTTCTTTAAGGCTTTTACGGCGTTTTCCAATTTTCGTTTTTTATCTTCGAAGCCTTTTTTGAATTCCTTACCGCCGAAAAATTCGTCCTCGGCTTTGCAAAGCGACGGCATTTCCACTCCCCCTTCCACGGGAAAAGCGAAAAAGTCCGTCGGTTTTCCGTCTGTAAATTTCAGACAAGGCGCATTCGGTTCATGCAGGCAAAAGTCGCCTACGAAGTTCCAGAGCGGCATTCGTGCCGACGACGAAAGGCTGCATTTGAGGTTCCCTGCGGAAGCCGCCGCGAGGTTGACGATTTCCCTTGCCGTGGGTAAAGCCAATCCCGAAACGTGTTCGAACAGGAATACCGACAAAGCTTCTTTGTCAATGCTTTCTTGTCGGGTCGAAAGAAAGTTTTCCAGCAGTGAACGCATACCTGCCCCGTCGAAAGGCGACAATTTATCTTGCGGTGCGGGATATGCGTACTTTGCCCCGGGCAACAAAATTCGGCGAGAAGAATCCTCTAACGCTGTGGTTTTCAACGCGCCTAAAATGATGCCGTTTTCCGTTAAAACGATATTGGAATATTTCCCCATCAGCTCGCAATGGAGCGTTCTCGTGCTTTCGGAAAAGTCCGTGACGCAATGCAGGTCGATTTCGACGATGCGTTCGAAATCGTGTTGGCGAATTTCTAAAATTTCCGCACCTTGTAAATGTTTCCGTAAAAGCATGCAGAAATTCGGCGCGACGGGTGCCGGTTCTTTTTCCGTGGCGGCAAGACAGACGCGCGCTCCGGATGCACTTGCGCTTAAAATAAGTTTAACCGTCGTTTTTCCGGTGTATATAATAAAGGTGAGTTCGTCTTTGTTGACCTGAGAAATGCGGTTGATTTTTCCGTGGGCGAGGAACTTGTGAAGTTCTTCGCTTAATCTGCGGATATGAAATGCGTCTTGCGGCATGGTTTTTGCTCCTTGAAAATATCGGGCGAAAGCTCGTTGAAAAGCTCGTGCCGCATAAATTATAACGCAATTTTCGTAAATTGTAAATAAAAATGACCTAAAAACGCTTTCTTTTCTTCAATAAATATGGTAAAATATCATAAGGCACGCGTAAGCAGCGTCGCCGTATGAGCGAAATAAAAAAATTGCAATAGATACAGGAGAGTAAATTATGAAGTATACTACCAAAGCGGCTGAAAAAAGCACGGTAAAGATCACCGTTAAATTCGACGGCGAAGAATGGAAAGCGGCGCAAAATTCCGCTTATTTGAAGGTAAGAGGCAAATTTGCCATCAACGGTTTCCGTAAGGGGAAAGCTCCGAAACACGTTATCGAAAACGTATACGGCAAAGGCGTATTCTACGAAGACGCGCTCAATCTTCTTTTCTCGGAAAATTACGGTAAAATTTTGGAAAAAGAAGGCGACAAGCTTATGGTTGTCGGCGATCCCGAAGTTTCCATCGATAAGCTCGAAGACGATAACGTAACGCTCGTTGCGGTTGTTCCCGTAAAACCCGAAGTAAAAATTTCCGCTTATAAGGGTATGAAAATCAAGGAATTCGCGTATACTGTTAAGGACGAAGAAGTGGACGCGGATATCAACCGTCTTTTGGACAGAAACGCGCGCAAAGTGGAAGTTACCGATCGTGCGGCACAGAACGGCGATATCGCGAATATCGACTTCGTTGGTACGGTTGACGGCGTGAAGTTTGACGGCGGCGAAGCGGAAGGTTTTGATCTTACGCTCGGCAGCGGTCAGTTCATTCCCGGTTTCGAGGATCAGGTTGTCGGTATGAATATCGGCGAAACGAAAGACGTAAACGTTACCTTCCCCGAAAATTATCAGGCAGAGGCTTTGAAGGGGAAAGCTGCCGTATTCGCAGTGAAATTGAATGCGCTCCAAGGCAAAGAGTTGCCCGAATTGACGGACGCGTTCATTAAAGAAGCTACGGGTAGCGAAACGGTAGACGCTTATAAGGCAAAAGCGAAGGAAAGATTGCAGGCACAGGCGGATCGCCGTGCAAACGACGCAACCGAAAACAGCATTTTGGAAGCGATTTCCGCAAATACGGAAGTAGAAATTCCGCAAGCGATGATCGAGAGAGAAATCGATTCCCTCGTGCAGAAATTCGAATATCAGTTGATGTATCAAGGTCTTAAATTGCAGGACTATCTCGAATTCTTGAAGACGGACGTTGCTTCGTTTAGAAAGAACTATGAAGAACAGGCAAAGAAGAACGTTTTGAACCAGCTTATCATTTCCCACATTATCGAAACGGAAAAAATCGAGGCTGCCGAAGAAGAAGTAGACGCAAAGGTTGCGGAACAGGCCGCTTCCGTAGACAAGTCGGTTGAGGACTACAAGAAGAATATGGATCCTCGTCAATTCGACTATATCCGTAGCGATATTATCATCACGAAGTTGTTCAACCTTTTGAAAGAAAACAACGAAATGTACAAAGAAGACTAATCGGCGGTTAAGGAAATCAGAAATATGGAAAAAAACGTTTTGGTCCCCTACGTTGTGGAACGTACCTCTTCGGGGGAACGTACCTATGACTTATATTCGAGATTGTTAGATGACAGAATCATCTTTTTGAGCGGCGAGATCAACGACGCTGTGGCGAACACCGTCGTTGCGCAGCTGATCTATCTTGAAGGGAAAGATCCTACGAAAGATATCAGTTTGTATATCAATTCTCCGGGCGGCAGCGTTTCTGCCGGAATGGCGATTTATGATACGATGAATTATATCAAATGCGACGTTTCGACCATTTGTATCGGGTTGGCGGCTTCGATGGGCGCGTTCCTGTTGTCAAGCGGCGCAAAAGGTAAGCGTTACGCGCTTCCCAATTCCGAAATTATGATTCATCAGCCTTTGGGCGGCGCGCAAGGGCAGGCGAGCGATATCAAAATTCAGGCGGAGCATATCCTTCGGACGAAGGCGAAGTTGAACCGTATTCTTTCCGACAACACGGGGAAAGATATTTCCGTCATCGAGCGTGACACTGACCGTGATAATTATATGTCCGCGGACGAAGCGCGTGTCTACGGCTTGATTGATAAAGTCTTTTTGAAAAGATAAAACAGTGCATACGGCGCGCAGGATCGTTTTTCGGTTTTGCGCGTTTGTTTTTCCTTGCGATCCTCTTTATTTCAAAATCGACAGGCAGGTATGTGTTGAAGTGTAATTTGTACGCAAACAAGCATAGCATGTATGCGTTGAAAAGAGGCGGGCGTAGAGGTTAGAAAGTATTTGGAGTAAGAAATGGCAAATAAAAATCAACATTGTTCTTTTTGCGGAAAGCCGAAAGAAGAGACCAGACGTTTGATTAGCGGTCCGGACGGGGTTTGTATCTGCGACGAGTGTATCGACGTTTGCAAGTCCATGGTGGACGAATGGTCGGACGAAAAAGAGTCCGTTACCGAAGTCGCTTTGAAAAAACCTGCGGAAATCAAGGCGGAGCTCGATCAATACATTGTCGGGCAGGATAAGGCGAAAAGAGTGCTTTCCGTGGCGGTTTATAATCATTATAAGAGGATTAATGCGGCTGTCAAAGGCAAAAACAAGGAAGACGACGGCGTAGAGATCGAGAAGAGCAACGTATTGTTGCTCGGTCCGACGGGTAGCGGAAAAACGTTGCTCGCGCGGACGCTTGCGAAAATTCTCAACGTCCCCTTTGCTACGTCGGACGCTACGACGCTGACGGAGGCGGGTTACGTGGGCGAGGACGTGGAAAATATTTTGTTGAAGCTGATCCAAAACGCCGATTACGACGTGGAACGCGCGCAGCGAGGCATTATCTATATCGATGAAATCGATAAGATTGCGAGAAAGAGCGAAAACGTGTCCATTACGCGTGACGTATCGGGCGAGGGCGTGCAGCAGGCTTTGTTAAAGATTATCGAAAGCACGACGGCGAACGTTCCTCCGCAGGGCGGCAGAAAGCATCCAAATCAGGAATGTTTGCGTATCGATACGACGAACATCTTGTTTATTTGCGGCGGTGCGTTTGTCGGTTTGGATAAAATCGTTTCTTCGCGTAAAGACGATACGACGCTCGGTTTCGGGGGCAAGGTGCGTATGGGCGCAAACGAGGCGGATTATTCCGTGCTCGACGACGTGAAGCCGCAGGACTTGACGAAATTCGGTTTGATTCCGGAATTTGTCGGCAGACTTCCCATCGTGGTTAATTTGGATCCGCTCGGGGAAGACGCGCTTGTGAAAATCTTGACCGAACCTAAAAATGCCATCATTAAACAATATCAAAAGTTGGTCGGTTTCGACGGCGTGAAATTGACGGTCGAGGAAGATGCGGTGCGTGAGATTGCACAAACGGCGATTCGTTTGAAAACGGGCGCGCGCGGACTTCGAACCATTATCGAAAGCGTGATGACGGAGGTTATGTATAAAATTCCTTCCGAGGAGAACGTCGAGGAGGTGGTAATTACGAAAGAATGCCTGACCGACGGCGCCGCACCTCGTTTGGTGTATAAACAGTCGGCGTAAAAAGCAGAATACAAAGAAAAAGGGCGTAACCTACGGTTATGCCCTTTTAGTTGCTTAAAAAATATAAGACTTAATCCCAATAAAACAATGAGATTAAGTCTTAATAGAGTTCAATAGAGAATTTGTGCGGTATTCGGGAGGCTTAAAACGTTTGAATTGTCCCCTCGGACCGAAAAATAGTCGTCGCGATACGTTTTATGGGGTACGAGATAGATTCGTTTGCCGTTCCAAGCTTCGGAAAGTTCTTTGGCGAATACTCTTTCGCTTAAAATTTTCTGCATGATTTTATAATTTAATTCCACAATGGCGGAATGGTAACCGTTTGCGAAACAATCGAAAAGAGTCGCGCGAATACGGGTGATGACGAAAATATCTTCGTGTACGTACCCCTTGCCTGAACAATTCGGACAGGGCTTTTCCAGAAAAGAAAGTACGTCGTGCCCGACTCGTTTGCGTGTGAATTGCGTCAAACACAATTCGCTCATCGGAAGGACGTTGCATTTCGCCGTGTCTAAGGCGAGCCGTTCCCTAAGTTCTGCCGTGACGGCAAGGCGGTGTGCCTCTTCCGACATATCGATAAAATCCACCACGACGATGCCGCCGATATTTCGTAAACGCACTTGTCGCGCGATTTCTTTTGCGGCTTTGAGGTTTACGTTAAACGCTGTTTCTTCTAAGCTGTTTTCGCCGATATGGCTGCCGGAATTGACGTCGATAACCGTCATGGCTTCGGTGTGTTCGATGACGAGCGAGCCGCCGTTTTCAAGCTGTACGATGGGTTTTGCCGCATCGTAAACGAGCGGCGAAATGCCGCTTTCTTTCATCATTGCGCGTTCGCTTTTGTATAAGACCAGCTTTTTGGAAGGAATATCGCCGCGGAGTTTGATAAGGTGAAGCAAACGTTCGTGTAGTTCTTCGTTTCCGACGTTTATGGCTACGATTTCTTCGCCGAAACTGTCGCGAATAACGCGTGAGGACAAATCTTCGTCTTCGTGTAAAACCGCGCCGACAGGGGCGTTTTGTGCGATTTTTTGCATTTCCGTATAGAGCTTTTTCAGATATTCCGCTTCGGTTTTCAGTTGCTTCTGTGTGGCGAACGGCGCTTGGGTACGGATGATAAAGCCTTCGTTTTTGTCGCGTAGTTTCGTGACGACTTTCAGGAGCGTGTCGCGCAGATCCGGGTCGGTGATTTTTCTCGATATCCCCAGAAACTCCGTGTCGGGCAGATAAATCATACGCTTTCCGACGAAAGAGAGTTGGGTTGAAACTTTTGCGCCTTTGTTGCCTCGCGGGGGCTTGGTGACCTGTACGATGACTTCGTCGCCCTCTTTTAGGTCGAGTTTTTGCGGCTTTCGAGTGCCTACCGTGCCGTCGTATTTCGTATAGTCGGTATACGTTTCGTCCATGGAGAGATAACAATTCCGCTTTAAGCCGCAGTCGACGAAGGCGGCGTTGATTCCTACGAGAATGTTGGTGACTCTTCCTTTATAAATGTTTCCGACGATGTCGGTGCGTGGTTCTGTTTCTACGTTGAATTCCGCCAAAACGCCGTTTTCCAACAATGCGGCGAATTGTTGACCGCAGTAGCTGTCCAAGAACCATTCTTTTTTGACTTCGTTTCTCATAAATACGTCCTGTTAGTATTGGGTAACGTCAATTTCCACAATATTTTAGCATAGAACGGACATTTTTGCAAGGATTTTGTTATCGAATAAACTTTTTTAGGGCGAAAACCGCTTAAAAATCGTAAATATTAAGGTTTTGCGGGGGAATAAAGCATACGTAGGCTGTCGTAAGGCGTTCGGGAACGGAGCAGATATTCCGATAGCTCGTTTTGCGGCAATTCGAATAAAAAATTTTCTTGCGCGTCGTATACGACCAAAATCAAATAGCTTCCTTTGGCTAAAAATCGCAGACAATCTTTGACCGGTATTTCGTCGCAGACTGCGACGTAACGCACTTCTACGCCTTTTTTTAGAAAGTTTTTTACGGAAATATTCATTTTTCCGTATACGGCGTTTTTTTCGGAAGTGCCGAATAAGCCGATGGTCAGAAATGCCGCAAAAGCGAGTAAGCTGAAATTCGGGACGTCGTATACGCATTGCAAGAAAAAAAGAATCGCGGAGATGCCGACGAGGAAAATCGTGACGAATTTTCCGACGTTTTCCGCTTTTCGTTCGGCGTTCCGTTCGTTGGGATCGGTCTTTAAGAAGTGTTTTGCGAGCAAGCAACGTAAAATTCTGCCTCCGTCCAAAGGATAGGCGGGGAGAAGATTTACGAGGGCTATTGTCATGGAAGATAGATATGCGGTATCCGTAAACGCGTACATGGTGGGGGCTAACCACCAAGCGGCGAGGAAAAACAATGCCGTACAGAGGTTGCAGAGCGGTCCGCAAGCTGCGACGAAAATTTCATCTTTTAAGGAAATGCCGCTTAAATCTCCGTCGATGACGGCACCGAAAGGCATCAGCACGATTTTGTTCAAGCGATAGCCCAATTTCGCTGCTGCAAACGCGTGCGCGCATTCGTGTTGTATGGCGACCAAAGCGCTTAAAAGAAACAGAAAAAGTTCTCCCTTGATCGTGTAATACACGCCGAAGAGAAGGAAAAACGGGTGCAGGCGAAAGAAACGATTGCGTTTGCGAAAGACGGAGCGACCGTCTGCGGACGATCGCTCTCGTTTGGAATATTCGGTGACGGATTTCATTCGCTCTGCGTCCAAGCGAGATTGTTTTCGTCGGTAACGTAGAAGCAATTCAACAATTCGCCTTGTTCGTACATTGTCAACTGCACTTCGTTTTCTCCGGCGGAATACCCGACGGGGACGCGTGCTTTCACAACGTCGCCGACGGCATAGTAGACGTAGTCGAGTCCGCCGATTACGCCTGTAAACGTATCGGAATAGGCAATTTTTAACAGGTACGTACCGTCTGTCGAGCGGCTTATTTCGCTGACGGTGCCGTCCGCCATCGGATAAACGCAACCTGCGTCTTTGAAAGACAAAATGCCTGCGGGGGATACGGTGAGGTTGGTTTCGACGTCGCTGACGACGGGGGCGAGACTGAAATCTTTATACGTTTTTCCCGTTTCGGTTACGTTGTTGTCGTTCATGCCGCGGAAAAACGTGTTTACCGCGCTGTTCGGAAAAAATACGTTGGTGACGAATATCGCTGCGCAAAGCGCACATACCGCAACGAATTCGCAACGGAGTGCGATGCGTACAGCGTGCGGGGTATCTTCATTCAACGCAACCCTGCCCTCTTCGTTTTCTTCTTCCGATAAATATTCTTCTGGCGCGGAACGTAAACGATGTCGCGCCCAAAAACTCTGTCTGTCGTCGTCGGAATAGAGCGGAACGGTATCTATGCGTTCGGGGACGGGGTCGAAGTCTAACCGTCCTTCGCTGTTGACGCTTTCCGCGAATAATTCGGCGTCTGCCGTAATTTCCGGCTCGGACGAGAACGGCGGATCGTTCAGTTTGTTGTTGACTTGCGCGATGACGGAATCCTTCAACGGTGCGGTTTCGTTCGGAAGAAACGTGTTTTTTTCGGGTACTTCGTTTTTGCTTTTTTTGCGGCGAGATTGTTTTTTTACGACGTTGACGGTGGAAACGGGTATTTCCAGCATTTCTGCATATTCAAGTTCTTCGTTCATACAGGTTCTCCTTCTATGACAAATTTTAGCTCTATGATACTATATGTCGCAGGTCGCCGAGATAGAACCGTTGCGTGCCGGAACGTTGTATTTTTTGTGCGAAAAACGAAGAAACGGGACGCGGAAATACCGCGTCCCGTCGTGTGTGTTCGAAATGAAAATTAGAGGGAATCCGTATAGCGTGTGTTTTCAAAACCGAGGAATTGCTCCGGTTTGATAGAGGAGTCCCCTTTTGCGTCTTTTTCGTTTTGAGACGAGTCCTCTACGTCGTAAGATTTTGCGAGGGGCTGATTACGGTCGTACGTTTCCGTGCGGTTGAAAAAAATCGAAGCCGGAAGAACCGCGCATGCGAAAAGAAGCGCGACGGCGCATTTTTGCGTAATGCTTTTTCGTTTTGCGTGCCGTGCGTTTTTCTGTGTGATTTTTTGTAATACTTCTTCGGCTAATTGTTCAGAAGTCTTCATCGTTGCTACCTCCCGATAGTAATTCTTCTTTCAGTGCGATTTTTCCGCGCGCCAAAAGGTTGTATACCTGTTTCGGACTCTTTTGCGTAACTTTGGCGATCTCTTCCGGCGTTAAATCGTCGAAATAGCGTAACTGCAAAACTTCCCGATATTCTTTCTTGATGCGGCGAAACGCCTTTTCGAGGGAGACGGTTCGTTCCTGCGATTCCAAAATCCGTTCCGGCGTGTTTTCGTCGTAAAAGAGCCGTGCGGCTTCGTTCAACGCGCCGTTGCCGTTGTTTTCGATAAACGAATCCAAAGAAATTTCCTTGCGACGATTTCGCTTTTTTAGGGCGTTCAACGCCTTGTTTCTTGCTATTTTATAAACGTACGTCTTGAAACTTGCGTTATTTTGTTTCTTAAAAGAACGTTTGTAATAGAGCGTCGTAAACACGTCCGTGAAAATGTCTTCGGCGAGCGAAATGTCGTGTACGTATCCGTAAAGAAAGCGCAGGAGACCGCGTTGATAAAGGGCGATCAGCTGTTCCAACGCGCTTTCGTCCCCTTCCAAAAAACGACGGTAAAAAAGAATACCGTTATCTTCCATGGCAACCTCCTTTTCGGAGTTCGGCGGAACGTTCTACAATACTTAAACACCGCCGACTTGTTTTTTACTCACATGATTTTGTATTTCTTTTGCAATATTCGTAATACCAGCACGGATAGGGGGAGCTGCACTGCTCGCCGACGTCGATTTCGGGAACGGGCGCGTCCTTTCGTTTTAATTTCCCGAATTCGAAAATGCGTTTGTCGGCAATACGTTCGGCTTGCTTTACCGCTCGGGTTACGTCCGCTATTTTATAGATTTGTCCGTCAAGCGTGCGATATTCGGCGGAGTTGTCTTTTGTCGCTTCTTTTTCGCCGTTCAGTATGAGTTTCGCTGCTTTGAGCGGAATGCCGCATTTTTGTATGATGAGGCTTTGGAATCCCAAATCCACGACGAATTCTTTGCGGACGGTCGGGGCGTTTTTGACTTCGTATAAAACGTATCCGTCCGTTTCTTTTCGGAGAATATCCGCCGCGCAGTAGTTTCCGTACCAAGAAAAAGCGGCTTCGCAAATCACCGGTGTGCCTTCTTCTAATAGAGCTTTGGTTTTTTCTATCATGGCGGCGTAATGCAATCTGCCGTCTTCTCGAAAAACGGTGGTTTCGACGAAGTCGCCGAAGATGGCCATGGCTTTATCGCCGAATTCGTTGCCGGCGTCCAACTTCTCTTGAATTTCGGGCGGAATGATACGCAAATCCGGACGATGTGCGTCGAGCCATAACATTTTTTCGCATTGTAAAGCGCGGACGAAGTCCGTTTTCGAAACAGGCATATCGTTTCTCCGTTTTTCGTCGGTTCGATAACCGCACGGTTGCCGTGACGGGATTTGAAACCGTATGGTATAAGGATAGCACTTTTTTTACGTTTTGTCAAGGGCGAAATGCGCATAAAAATACGCGGACGAAAAATCGTCCGCGCGTGTCGGTAAAAAGAGAAATTATTCGGCTGTGGCAACGGCAGAGTGCCCTTTTTCCGATAGGCTGTATAAATCGAATTCTCTGTCGATGTCGAATTCTTCCGCAGAATCGAACGCGACGAGTTTGGACACCGAAACTTCGTATGCCGTCATGGTTCGGACTTCTGTTTCGGAGAGCTTTTTCTGGTATTCACGGCTTTGTATGCGCCCCGAAATGGCGATTTTGTCGCCGACGTTTAGATTTTTCACAAAACGCGCGTTTCTGCCCCACGCGATGCAGGGGATATAATCGGATTTGTTGTACGCGCGGTTGACGGCGACCAAGATGTCTGCGATTTCACGGTTGAACGGCGTAGTGCGATAGACGGGAGTCTTACAGATATAGCCGCTTAAAAGAATGCTGTTCGGGTTTTTATCCGGAGGAAGCTCCAAAAGTTCCCGTACGAATACCGTCAACATCAATCTCGATTTGCCGTTTTCGATTTTGTTGTAACTGCGGAATTGCCCGAGGGCGCAAATCGTTTTGCCTTTGGAGAGCATGCCGACTTGGATTAGCCTTTCCGACAGGGTGACGGGCAAAATATCCGCTTGCCCGGAAAGGCGCGCGATACGGACGTAAAATTCGTAAAAACCCTCTCCGTATACCTCGTGAGAAAAGGTTGCGTCGCTCACGATTTCGCCCATGATGTAGACTTTGTTGTTCTTTTCCGTAACGTAGTTCATGAAATACCTCCGAATAGTATTTTTTATATTCATCTCGTACCTGTGTGCTGCATTTTTGCTTAAATCTGCACACGGTGCGTTTGTTTTTGTTTTTTACGTTGAGTGCATACACGGTATGCTTGTTTATGATTCAATGCATACGGGATACGCCGTTTTAAGCTTCCGTACGGTGCTGTCGTCCCGTTGCGTCGATGCTGTAATTTTCTTTGTAGATCAATTCCCCTACGGGTACGAATTCGAAGCCTCTGTTTTGTAAGGCGGAAAAAATCATCGGCAACGCTTCCGCGGTGTGTAAGCCGTTATTGTGGCAAAGAATGATAGAGCCGTTTTTTGCACCGTTTATGATTCGCATGGCGATTTCCGTGGCGGACAAATTTTTCCAATCGAGGGAGTCTACGTCCCATTGTATCGTGTAAAGCCCCGACTGTTTTGCCGTATCGATCAGTAGGTTGTCGTAATCTCCGTACGGCGGACGGAACAGCGTTACTTTTTTACCGATAACGCTTTCGATTGCTTTTGCGGACGTGTTCAATTCGTCTTGAATTTCCGATTCCGATAGTTTGCTCATGTAGGAGTGCGTGCGGCTGTGCGTGCCGATTTCGTGTCCCGCTTTCGCGATTTTTTCGACGTATTCCGGGTAGCGTTCCACCCAAAACTGTACGGCGAAAAAAGTGCAGCGTACGCCGTGGCGTTGCATGACGTCCAATATTGCGTCGGTGTGCTCCGTCCCCCATGCACAGTCGAAACTGATGGCGACTTTCTTCTCGTCGGTTTCCACGGAATAAATCGGCAGAGAGCGTGCCGCTTCCGCGGACAAACTTTTCGCGCGGCGGTTCGCCGTGACTGCGGTTACGGTGATTACGGAAAGGAGCAGGACTGTCGCGGCGCAAAAAACGGCTACGCCGCGTAAGAGCGTTTTTTTGGAAATACAGAGAATCAAGCGTCACCTATTGTATCGAAATATTCCCGTCGAAATTTGTATAATAAGCGAAAAATAGGTCTGCTTTTGGCAAAAGCTCGATTCGCTTCGGTTCGAGGGTAAAATACTCTATTCGTTTACGGCCGCGGAATATGATAAAAACGGGAAAATAAGCTTGAAACGGTTTACTTTTTTCGGGGAAACGTGTATAATAATGCATAGGAAGATATAAGGAGAAATGCGGATATGCGGATTTGGGCGAAAGTGATAACGGGCGGAAAAATTCAGAAGCAGTTCGTTTACGAGCGCGCGGAACAGTTGACGTATTCTCGTTTTTTCGATTATTTGGTGGATATTTGTCACGAGCTGGATATTCCGACGCCGGTGTTGACGAAAACGCATATTTTTAATTTCGCGAAGTTTAACCACGTGAAATTTCCGCAAAGAGATTTTGTGGAAAGCTTGGGATACGATCATTTGCTTTTGGAGAATTTGTTTTAACGGAGGGAAGAAATATGACGATTTTGGAAAAGGATATTTTGAATATATTGCAAGAAGATGCGAGGATTTCCGAGAAGAAAATCGCGGCGATGCTCTCCGTTTCGGAGTCGGAAGTTTCCGCTTGCGTTTCCGAGATGGAAAAAAGCGGTTTGCTTGTAAAATACACGGCGATCGTCAACAGCGAAAAAGCGGAGGATTGTCTTGTGGAAGCGCTTATCGAAGTGAAAGTAACGCCGAAAAAGAAAGAAGGTTTCGACGGAATTGCCAAGCAGATTGCTTCCTTTCCCGA
Source organism: uncultured Clostridia bacterium (assembly GCA_964515795.1). Classification (GTDB taxonomy): domain Bacteria; phylum Bacillota; class Clostridia; order Christensenellales; family Borkfalkiaceae; genus Scatosoma. Next base: position 15,789 of record CAZEVL010000012.1, read on the forward strand.
GGTGAAAGCGGTGTATTTGATGAGCGGCGCTTACGATTTGGCGGTGTTTGTCGAGGACTCCACGTTGCAGCGCGTTTCTCGATTCGTTTCTGAGCGTATATCGACGTTTGACGGCGTTTTGAGTACGGCTACGCATTTTATTTTGAAGAAATATAAAATCGAAGGGGTTTTGACGGAAAAAGAAGACGCGGATAATCGGCTTTCCGTACAGGCGTAACGGGTAAAGGTGCGATTATGCGAGAATTTGTCAATCAAAAAGCAAAATTATTACAGCCGAGCGGTATTCGGAAATTTTTCGATATCGTACGGGAAACGGAGGGCGCGATTTCGCTCGGTGTGGGCGAACCGGATTTCGTTACGCCGTGGAAGGTTCGTTCCGCCGCAATTTCTTCCTTGCAACGTGGTTATACGCAGTATACGGGAAATCGCGGGTTGCCGACTTTGTTGGAGCTAATCTCTCGGTACTTGCAGGAACGATTCGGTTTGGTTTACGATCCGAAACATATCCTTGTGACGGTCGGGGGCAGCGAGGCGATCGATCTCGCGCTTCGCGCGTGTGTGGAGCGCGGCGATGAGGTTTTGATTCCCGATCCTGCATACGTATCGTATTCGCCTTTGGTTTTGATGGCGGACGGCATACCCGTTCATGTAGAGTGCCGCGAGGAGGATTCTTTCGTTTTGCAGCCCGATTTGTTGGAACGGTCGATTACGGAGAAGACGAAAGCGATTATTTTGACGTATCCGAACAATCCTACGGGTGCGATTATGACGGCGGAGGATTTGAAAAAAATCGCCGAGATCGTTGAAAAACACGATTTGCTGGTAATCACGGACGAGATTTATGCGGAGCTGACTTACGGAAGAACGCATACGAGTATCGTTTCGTTTCCGGGCATGCGGGAACGTACGATATATGCCGGCGGTTTTTCCAAGGCGTTTGCCATGACGGGGTGGCGAATGGGTTTTGTGTGCGCACCGCCGGAAATCGATGCGGCGATGTTCAAAATTCATCAATACGGCATTATGTGTGCGCCGACCGTGTCGCAATATGCGGCGTTGGAAGCGTTGAAGGACGGATTTTCCGACGGATTCGCGACGGTGGAGGAGATGCGGGAATCGTACGATAAGCGACGTAAATTCGTGCTGTATTCCTTGAAAGAGATCGGTTTCGATTGTTTCGAGCCGCAGGGGGCGTTTTATGCGTTTCCGTCCGTGCTTTCCACGGGATTGGATTCGGAAACGTTTGCCAATTCTCTGTTACGGGAGCAGAAAGTGGCGGTCGTGCCGGGCGGCGCGTTCGGGGAATTCGGCCGAAACAACGTACGTATTTCTTACGCTACGAGTATGACGGCACTCGACGAAGCGTTCGGGCGAATGGAAAAGTTTCTAAAAACTCGCAAAAATCATTGACAAACGAAATAAAATAAAGTATAATGAAGAAAAGCGAATAAAAGCCGTGGCTTGGAGAAGTAAAAGTCACGGTTGTATTTTTAACGTTCCGCAGGCGAACGGTTTTTTTCGTGTATTTTGAAAGAAATCGGGAGCAAAATAACGGCGGAATGGGAGGGATATATGTCAGAACAGCAGTTTATTATGACTCAAAAAGGCTACGATGAAGCGGTAGAACGCTTGAAATATTTGCAGACGGAAAAACGTCAGCAAATCGTAGAGCGTATTTCCGAGGCAAGAAGCCACGGCGACTTGTCGGAGAATGCGGAATACGACGCGGCGCGTAACGAACAGGCGGCAAACGAGGGCGAAATTGCGGAACTCGATTACAAAATCAAGAACGCGGTTATCATTGAAACGAGTACCGATACGTCGTACGTGCATATCGGTTCGAAAGTAAAAGTTTACGATGCGGAGCTGGACGAGGAAGAAGTTTACGAAATTACGGGTACGACGGAATCGAACGCCATGGAAAATAAAATTTCCAACGAATCCCCCGTCGGGGCTGCGCTTCTCCGTCATAAAGTCGGGGAAACCGTAAAAGTTCTCGCGCCTGACGGCGAATACAAATTGGTTATTAAAGAAATCTTCTAAATCAGGCATATAGGTATGTGTCGAATGAATATGCGGCGCCCGTGTTCGCGGTGAAACGGGCGTACCGTGTATAAAACGAAATGTCGTTTAAGAATCGTTATCAAGGAAGAAGAGTAAGATTTTTCTTATTTTACCTAAGAGATCGAAAGAAACAGATAAGAGGTTACGAACAAATGCAAGAAAATAAAAATGTGAACGCGCCCGTGGAGGCGTCGGAGGAAGAACAGCTTATCGAGCAGGCGAGGATTCGTCGCGAAAAGCTCGCAAAGCTCGTTTCCGAGGGTAAGAATCCGTACGAGCAGGTAAAATATCCCGTCGACGCGGATTCGGAAACAATCAAAAACGATTTTGAGAAATACGAGGGTAAGACGGTTTGTATGGCGGGACGTATGATGTCGCGTCGTATTATGGGTAAGGCTTCATTTTCGCATATTGCGGATAAGAGCGGTTCTATCCAGATTTACGTTACCCGTCAAGATATCGGCGAAGAAAATTATATGTCCTATAAAAAGGACTATGATATCGGCGACATTTTCGGATTCAAAGGGTTTGTGTTTAAGACGCAGACGGGCGAAGTTTCCGTGCACGTAACGGAGCTGACTTTGCTGACGAAATCTCTTCTGCCTCTTCCCGAAAAATACAACGGGTTGCAGGATAAGGATATGAAATATCGTTTGCGCCATATCGACCTGATTATGAATAAAGACGTGCGCGATACTTTCCGCAAGCGTTCTCGGATTTTGTCGGAAATTCGCGCGTACTTGGACGGCAGAGGATATTTGGAAGTGGATACCCCTACGTTGTTGCCTTTGGAAATCGGTGCGGACGCAAGACCGTTCAAAACGCATCATAACGCGCTCGATTTGGATATGTATATGCGTATCGAAACGGAGCTTTTCTTGAAGCGTTTGATCGTCGGCGGTATGGATAAAGTTTATGAGGTCGGGCGTATTTTCCGTAACGAGGGTATGGACGCGTATCATAATCCGGAATTTACCTCCATTGAAATGTACGAAGCGTACAGCGATTATATCGACATGATGGATATGATCGAGGACTTGTATAAGACGGTTACGTTGAAAGTTTGCGGAACGCTCGATATTACCTATCAGGGTCAAGAGATTAACATGGGCGAATGGACGAGATTAACGATGGCGGAAGCCGTGAAAAAATATGCCGGAGTGGATTATAACGACTGGGCGACAGACGAGGACGCAAGGGCGGCTGCGAAAGGTTTGGGGGTAGAGCTTGAACACGAAAACGCAACGAAAGGTTGGGTATTGATCGAATTGTTCGACGCGTTTGTCGAGGATAAGTTGATTCAGCCTACGGTTATTTACGATTATCCCGTAGAAAATTCGCCTTTGGCGAAGCGTAAGCCTTCCGATCCTGCATTTACCGAACGTTTCGAATATTTCATTTGCGGACACGAATACGGCAACGCGTTCTCCGAATTGAACGATCCGATCGACCAAAAACAGCGTATGTTGAAGCAGGTGGAAGCAAAGCGCGCAAAGGGCAACAACGACGCGCAGATCGACGAGGATTTCATCAATGCGCTGGAATACGGTATGCCCCCCACGGGCGGTTTGGGCATGGGATTGGATAGATTCGTTATGTTGTTGACGGATAGCTCTACCATTCGTGACGTTATCCTCTTCCCGACGATGAAACCCAAAAAGTAAATTTCGATATTAAAAAAGGCGCCGATTGCCGCAAAGCGTTTTGCGGCGATAGGCGTTACTTATTCAAAAACAGAGGTCTGTTAATTCGTAAGGGAACGGGTAAGAGAATACACATCATATAAAAAATATACAAAGGATTTTTATTTCGATAAATACCTGTCTATTGTTTATTTTTTATATACATTCATTTATGCAATTTGAATGTATACGGAGAAAAAAGATGGATGCAAAAATTACCAAAAAGAGATTAGGACACATGCTCTCCTACGATTGGTTGAAAATCGTGGGTACGTGCGTAGCGGCAATCGTCGTCTGGATGTTGATATTCACGATGACGGCGACGAGAATTACGCCTGCGCAGCAGTTCACCGTGATGAATTACGTCGGCAATACGTCGCTGGGAACGAAATTTCAAACGTCGTTTGACAAAGCGTTTAACGGCGGCGTGTTTTCGCACGAGGTTCTGGAATTGAGTACGACGGATTTAACGACGTCCGACAGCTATGCCGGTACTATTTTGGAGGCTCGGTTGGCTGTTAACGAAGGGGACGTTATTTTTGTGGCGGACGCTCCCGATCCCGATGCTTCGTACGAGGAAGACGGCGAAACGAAGACTCGTACGTATTTCGAGGAATTTGTCGGGTCTTGGTATTATCGTTTGGCAAGGTTGGACGGCGAGGACGGTTATTTTTCCGAAATGGAAAAATATTTGAACGACTATTACTACGGAGATTACCGTTCCGAAACGCTGAATAAAGAGCTTGTGGAGAGTGCTTTTCGCGCGCGTATCAAAAAGAATAACGATAAGCGTTATAAGACGGATGCGCAAATTCAAGCGGGGCTTGACGGCGAGTATGCGCGCTTTGAAAAGTATCGTACCGCATTGATTGACTTTTACGGGTATTTGGAAAAAGGCTACGTTTCGTTTACGAGCGTCACGTTGCAAAATGCGCAGGGTGAGGCGATCGTGTGCGATTGCGGCATTAATCTTTGCCCTACCGAGGCAACTGCCGGGTTGAAGGAACTGGTTGCTTATACGGAAAAGGTGCAGACGGAGGACGGAACGACCAAGACGAACGTTACGGCGAAAAACATGAACGTTTGCTTTTTCGATTTGGAAGTGGAAAAGGGATTCGAGTACGAAAGTCTGCTGTACGTAAATTATTTGATTGAAAGTTATTGTACGGAATCGTAAGTATTGCCGCCGCGCGAATGCGCGGCGAGCGTCTTGTAAGGCGAAAACGATGAGAAAATGGTTGCGGAATAAAAAAACGCGAAATCGCTGTCATATCTATAAAATGCTTCGTGCAAACGCATATGGTCGGCACGTATCTTTTCATACGCCCGGGCATAAGATAGGGCGTTGGGACATTACGGAGCTTTCTTATTCGGATAATTTATCTTCGCCGAACGGTTGTATCGCCGCGGCGGAGCGCGATATTGCGGAGGTTTTAGGCGCGGCGCGAAGTTTTATTCTTACCGACGGCAGTACGTCCGGGGTGCTCGCTATGTTGTATGCGGCGAAACGGCTCGGCGTGAAAAAGGTGGCGGTGTGCGAGGATTCGCATAAAAGCGTATCGAACGGGTGTGCATTGTTGGGGCTGACGCCGTTGACGTATCCTAAAAAAATACGGGACGGTATCCCTGCTGCTTATCTCGGCGCGGAATGGGCGAAACAATACGAGGAGACGTTTCGGAACGCCGATTGCGTTTTTTTGACTTCGCCCGACTATTACGGGAATCTTTCCGATTTACCGTATTTTCGTAGGCTTTGCGACGAGGGTGGGAAACTCTTGCTGGTAGACGGCGCGCACGGCGGACACTTGCATTTCGATGCGTCGTCGTATGCCGGCGCGTATGCGGATTTTTGGGTGGACGGCGTACATAAAAGTTTACCTGCGTTGACGCAGGGGGCGGTGGTTTCCGCACGAACGGAAGTGTTCGCCCGATATTTGCAAGAGGGTGTGGACGTGTTTCGAACGACCAGTCCTTCCTATCCTATTATGGCGTCTGTGGAGTATGCAGTGAAATATCCGCGCAATTTCGAGTTGGAGCGCATGGTGCGGAACGCCCTTGCGAGCAACGAGCGGTTGTATAGCGGAGGCGATTGGACGAAAGTTTGCGCATTGTTCGGCGAAAACGCTTTCGAGGCGGCGAAAACTTTGGAGCGAAAAGGCGTTTATTCGGAATTTTGCGACGGGAACGTCGTGACGTTCTATCTTTCTCCTGTGACGACTTGCGGGAGTTTTCGAAAACTTCTAAAAAATCTAAACGGCTTATTTGAAAAATATCCTTTTATAAAAACGAATAACCATGTATGCGATGAGCCTCGAAATATTGCCTTTGGAATGGGGCAGGTATGCGTCGAGAGTGAAGATTGTGGGTGCAGGTATTCGAAAAATGTTTCACAAGAAACGGAATTGAAGAAATTGGACGACGCGGAAGGGGAGATTTGTGCAGCGGATTGCGGCTTGTTTCCGCCGTGTACGCCTTTGATTCGGCGCGGAGAACGTATAACGCACGAAAAGATAGCGCTGCTTAAAAAAGCGGATAACGTATACGGTTTGTCGGACGGAAAAATACGGGTTCTAAAAAAGAAAAACGAGGAAGACGATTATGAAAAGAGGTAAATTTATTACGTTCGAGGGTTGCGACGGGTGCGGAAAAAGTACGCAGTTGCGTTTACTTTCGGAATATTTGACGAAAAATGACGTTGCGAATATTTTTACGAGAGAACCCGGTGGCGGTAAAATTTCCGAATCGATTCGCGAGATTTTGCTCAGCGGTAAAAATATGGAAATGACGGACGAGTGCGAGGCACTTTTGTATGCGGCTTCGCGTGTGCAGCATTTGAGCGATCGCGTGGAGCCGGCTCTGTCGGAGGGAAAACTTGTGATTTGCGATAGGTACGTGGATTCCTCGTTTGCCTATCAAGCGTACGCACGCGGACTCGGCGTCGAGTTTGTCGGGAAAATTAACGCGTTTGCGTTAGAAAAATATCTCCCCGACGTTACCTTCTTTATCGAGCTTACCCCCGAAGAAGCGTTTCGTCGTAAACACGGCGCGGATGAAAACGACCGTTTGGAGCAGGCGGGTATGGCGTTTCATAAACGGGTGTACGAGGGGTATTGCGCTTTGGCGGAGAAGGAACCGACCCGTATCGTGAGGGTTGACGGTAGACAGACGCCCGAAAAAATTTTTGAGGATATTTTGCAAACTTTACGCATACGCGGTTGTTTGTGATATGGAAATTATACGGAGGACGAATAAAAAGTATGGGATTTATTGAAATTACATTGCTCGGGATTGCTTTGTCGATGGATGCTTGTGCGATTGCGATGACGAACGGCATGACGAATGCCTCTATGCGCGCGAAAGGAGCGGTAAAAATCGGCTTATTTTTCGGATTTTTTCAATTTTTGATGCCTGTCATCGGCTTTTTTGTGGCAGGGATTTTTGCGGAAGCGTTTATGGAAACGGTGCAAAAAATTTCTTCTTGGGTGTCGTTTGCGCTGCTGGCGTTTTTAGGCGGAAAAATGCTTTTCGAATGTATCAAGGAATGGAAAAACGGGCAAAAAGACCAGACGGAAGGCGAGATAGCGGAACTTACGACTTCGACGCTCTTTATGCAGTCGGTGGCTACTTCCATCGACGCGTTGGCGGTCGGGGTCACGCTTCAAATGGAGTGGATTTCCGGAGGCTTGACGCTCGGCGTATGGGGCTCGAGCGCGGTTATCGGTGTCGTTACGTTTGTCTTGTCCGTAGCCGCGGTGTATATCGGAAAGCTCGTCGGAAACAAACTTGCGGATAAAGCTTCCTTTTTGGGTGGCGTCGTATTGCTCGGGATAGGGATCAAACTGCTCTTGGAAGGTATATTATAATATTGAGGAAGCTCTCTTTGCAGGGAGCTTTTTTCTTGCCCATACGTTCGGGTTGAGAAAAGGCTCGATAAAAATATGTGTCGAGAATGTGAATGTTTGTTAAATGTTTTTATTTATCGCGGATAAACGCTTGAAAATCGTTTGGGCTTATGGTAGAATATAAAGGAAAGGATTTTTGTAAAGTTCGTTTAAGAAAACGTTTTGGCGGTTATAAATGCGTATCGCAATTCGGTTTTTTGTAAAAACTGATAACGGTGCAAAACGCAGATAAGGATTTTTGAAAAATTCGATTGTAAAATAGAAGGAGCAAAATACTTTGAACAAAAAGACAAAGACAATTATTTGGATTGTCGTTGCGGTGTTGATCGTAGGGTTGATTTCCGTTCTGCTGACCGATTACGTAAACGCGGCAAACGAAATCAGTTTTACGGAATTTATGGCAAAAATCGCAAACGGCGAAATCAACCGATTATACGTAGACGGTTATTCTTGGACGGGTAGATTGGTGGACGCAAGCGGAAACGTCGTTTCCGGCAGTAAATCGTACGTCACCGTCGCCCCCAGCTTGTACGATTATCAAGCCGTTGTGAGCATGATTGCGAACTTTAACGGCTCGTTGAATATCAGTTTTACCGATCCGAATGCAGGCAGCATTTGGTCGAGCATTATCCCCTTAATCGGGGTGGGCGTGGTTGCGTTGATGTTCTTTATGATCATGCGTAGCGCATCCGGCGGAAACAATGCGGCGATGAATATCGGTAAAAACAAAGCGCACATGCAGAGCAATTTGAAGGTGCGTTTCTCCGACGTCGCAGGCGCGGAAGAAGAAAAAGAAGAATTGCGCGAAGTCGTCGAATTTTTGAAGAATCCTAAAAAATTCTCCAACCTCGGCGCGCGGATTCCCTCGGGCGTATTGCTTGTCGGGCCTCCGGGTACGGGTAAAACTCTGTTCGCGAAAGCGGTTGCCGGGGAGGCTGGCGTACCGTTCTTCTCCGTTTCCGGTTCGGATTTCGTAGAAATGTACGTCGGTGTCGGCGCAAAACGTGTGCGCGATTTGTTTGAAATGGCGAAAAAGAACCAGCCTTGTATCATTTTCGTGGATGAAATCGACGCGGTCGGTCGGCATCGTGGCACAGGGCTCGGCGGTGGTCACGACGAACGCGAGCAGACGCTGAACCAGATTCTTGTGCAAATGGACGGCTTCGAATCCAACGACGGCATTATCGTCATGGCGGCGACGAATCGTGCGGATATTCTTGACCCTGCATTGCTTCGTCCCGGTCGTTTCGATAGACAGATTCACGTAAACCTTCCCGACGTGAAGGGACGCGAGCAGATTTTGAAGGTGCATGCTCGGAATAAGCCGATGGCTCCCGACGTGAACTTTAAGACGGTGGCGAGAATTACGGCGGGGTTCTCCGGCGCGGAGCTTGCGAACTTGCTTAACGAAGCGGCGATTTTGGCGGCGAGAGCGGGCAAAAAGACGATCGGTAATTTGGAATTGTACGACGGTATCAACAAAGTCGTGATGGGACCTCAGAAAAAGAGTCGAGTCGTAACCGAGTCGGATAAGCGTTGTACGGCGTATCACGAGGCAGGGCATGCGGTACTTGCGGAACTTTGTAAATATTGCGATCCCGTTCACGAAGTTTCGATTATTCCTCGCGGCAGAGCCGCAGGGTACACGATGACGAGCCCGGAAAACGACGATAACGACGTTTCTTATAATAAGCTCGTCGATATGATTTGTATGACGCTCGGCGGAAGAGTTGCCGAAGAATTGGTGATTCAGGATGTCACGACGGGGGCGAGTTCGGATTTGCAACATGTTTCGAGCCTTGCTCGTCGCATGGTTACGCAGTGGGGTATGAGCGAGAAACTCGGCTTGGTGGCTTACGACAACGATCAACCCGTATTTGTCGGGATGGAATACGGAAGTCAAAATCACAGCGGCTATTCGCAGGAGACGGCGGCGACAATCGACGCGGAAGTTCGTCGTCTGATTTCGGAGGCGCATGAAAGAGCGGTTATGCTTTTGAAAGAAAATCGTTCGATCTTGGATAATATGTCCCGTGTACTCGTGGAAAAAGAAACCATTTACACGGAAGAAGTGAAAATGTTGATGAAAGGTGCGACATACAAAGAAGTGATCGATTTCATGGACGGCAGAGAAGAGGAACATAAGAATAATCCGTTTGCATTCGCTGCGTCTGCGGAATCGGCGAATGAGCCTGAACTTTCTAAAACGACGGATGTCGAAACGTCCGAAACGGATACGAAAGACGACGGGAAGAAGGAATAAACAGGACGACGGGGTCGCGGTGTGCGGCTCCGTTCTTTCTGTATGATGATAAGCAACCGTGTCCGCATTCAAAAGGATTTTGGGACGGCAGGTATGCGACGAAAAAAAGTGAAGAGGAAATGGTTTGAAAAAAGCTTTCAAGAAGATTTTAGACGTTAATTTTGAGAATAAAACGATACCTGCCGCATTGATTTATACGAAAACGGCGGAGGAAGATTGGGATAAAAAGGAATTGAAAACTCGTTCGGCGTATTTTTTATTAAATCCGCCTCCTGTCTTTTCCGTTAACGAGCAGGGGAACGCGCGTTTTAAGCTATTGGCAAACGAACGGGATTTTTTTGCTGCGAAAGCGGCGGGTATTACGGAGTTTTCCGTTCGTATTTATCGTTTTTCGGAAAAAAATTCGGAAATGTTTTCCTTGCTCGAACGCTTAAAAACGGAACGCCTTTCGACTATGGAAGAAGGTGCTTTAATTCAACGACTTGTTAAGGACTACGGGTTGACGCAAGACGACGTGGCGGGTTTTTTAGGGAAGTCGCGTCCTGCCATTGCCAATACGCTGCGGTTGCTGACGCTCTGTCCGGAAGTGATTGCGTTGGTGGAAGCCGGAAGACTTTCCGCCGGGCATGCGAGGACGCTTGTGCGGGTGCCGCAAGACAAGCAACGTGCTTTTGCGGAAGAGGCGCTTCGTAAGGGGTATTCCGTGCGAGAGATGGAACGCGCCGTTAAGGCGTATTTGACGCCGCCGGAAATTTTGAAACGGGAAAAAGAAGCGAAGGAAGCGGCTCGCGGAGAAGAATTGAAGACGTTCGTCGAAAAAATGCGTACGGTATTCCGCACGCAGGTGACGCTTATAGGTAATGATAAGAAAGGCAGGATTTACATCGATTATTACACTGCGGAGGATTTACGACGTATCGAAACGTTGTTGGAACAATTAGAAGAAAAATGAGAAGAAGCGAACGAATGGTATTGTCCGTTGTTCGCTTCTTTGTTTGTATTACGTTTTGTTTTTGTCGTCGTGGGAGGTATCGGGCGGTTCGTGGTTTTCTTGGGATTGCTTGCAAAGGAGCATGATTCCGAAAAAAAGGAGCGCGCCGAGTCCGCAGACGGAGAACCCGAGCCAACCGAACCATGTCAGGGCGGGCAGAATGCATACGAGACAGGCTGTTGCGAGTATGGTAAAAAGGATACGAAGTTTTAAGAGCATAAAAGACCTCTCGAAATGATGAATATATATTATATATAATATTGTACGCACGCGCGCGCGTAAAGTCAAGGAAAAAACAGGAGATTTTGACGAAAAATAAAAAAAAGTCGAAAAAAATCGAAAAAAGTTCAAAAAAGTGATAAAAAACGTTTGACAAAGTAATAGGAGATGTGG
>CAZEVL010000013.1:0-26925 GCA_964515795.1 uncultured Clostridia bacterium
TTATCGATAATAGCGTACATTCTTTTTACCTCCTCTTTCCAGTCTCGAAGAATTTTCCAAGGCGCAGCAAAAAAAATTGCTGACTTAAAAAGCCCGTTTCTATCGGCTCGACTATAACTATACCATATTTCTTAAAACTTCGTCAAGCGTTTTTCACCGTTTTTTCGTTTTTTTGTATGTTTTTTCTTTTCTTGGTCAAAAATAAGAACAACTACGTTTAAGGAGTATCCTATGCAAGACCAAGTACAAAAACAAACGGAAGAAGCACTTGCGGAAATTTACCGCAATACACAGCTCGCCCTGCAATCCATTTCCGACGTTTTACCCGCCGTAAAAGACGAAGAAATTAAAAAAGAACTCTCTCTTCAACACGAAGAATACGAGCGGTTCTCCGCCAAAGCGGCTATCCTCGCCAAAAACAAGCAAATCGAATTGAAAGAACCGAATCCGATGAAAAAAGCCATGATGTGGGGTTCCATCAAAATGAGTACGCTAACAGACAATTCCCGTTCTCATATTGCGGAAATGATGGTACAAGGCACGGTTATGGGCGTCACCGCACTCCGTTCCACACAAGGCGATCTTTCCGTCAACGGCGACGAGGATATTTTGACTCTTCTCGACGAAATGATTACCGCAGAAGAACGGTTCGAAAAGAAATGGAAGGAATATCTGTAAAGCAAAAATACGGCGTCACCACGCCGTATTTTTCTTATTCTTCCTCCGCGCCCGAAGGAATTTGTTCAAATTGCGTATTCGCCGTTTCTATCACCGCTTTTATCTTCGCCAACACGTCGTTCTTGCCGTAGCCCGTTTCCGAGCTCGTCGCCAATAAATTGCTTTCGCCAAGACACAAGTCGGCGGCAATCGCACGCGTGTTTTCCTTTAATTTCATTTTAGAAAGCTTATCCGCTTTCGTCAAAACTACGGTAAAGGGGAGTATGTGAAAATGAAGATACTCGATCATCTGCACGTCGTCCTCGGTAGGGTCGTGACGGGAATCCGCCAACATAAATACGTGCGAAATATTCTCCTTATCCTGAAAAAAAGCGTCCAACGTCTTTGCCCATTTTTCTTTTTCGCCTTTCGACACTCGCGCAAATCCGTATCCCGGCAAATCGGCGAGAATAAACTCCCCGAAATCGAAATAATTGACGAGTCGTGTCCGCCCCGGTTCGCTACTTGTTTTCGCAAGCTTCTTTCTATTTGCGAGCATATTGATAAAGGAGCTTTTCCCGACGTTGGATTTTCCGCAAACGGCTATCATCGGTTTGTCGGGTTTGATAAACTGTTCGCTCTTTGCCGCGCTCGTGACGAACGTGGCGTCTTTTATCAAAAGCGGCGGAGGAGAATCCGCCTTTTTCGGATAACTCACCGCATACACGGGTTGCACGTTTTTGTTTTTAGGTCGTTTTTTTATCTGCATATTCGCCTACTTTCAACAGCGTACGCCGTCGTGATTATTTTCCGCTTCCAACGGAATCGGTCTTGGTTTCGTCGCGCGTTTTTTCTTCGCTTTTTCTTCCTTCGCACAAAAATCGAAGGCTATATCGAACACCTCGTCTACCTCGCCCACGGGGACGAAACGAACGTCCTTACGGACAACTTCGGGAAGCTCTGCAATATCCCGTTCGTTTCCCTTCGGTATCAAAACCGTCTTCACGCCGACCCTTCTCGCCGCCAAAGATTTCTCTTTTAAGCCGCCGATCGGCAACACTTTTCCGCGAAGCGTGATCTCTCCCGTCATCGCTACGTCGCCGCGAACCGCTTTTCCCGTCAAAGCCGACAATATCGCCGTCGCCATCGTGATGCCTGCGCTCGGCCCGTCTTTAGGAGTCGCGCCTTCGGGCACGTGCACGTGCAGATCCGTGGAAGCAAATTTTTCCGCCGTCAAGCCGTATTTTTCAGCATGCGCGCGTATATATGTCAAAGCCGCCTGCGCCGATTCTTTCATCACGTCGCCGAGCTGTCCCGTCAGTCTTAAATCGCCTTTTCCGGGCATTGTCGTCGTCTCCACCGTAAGCGTCGTTCCGCCGACAGCCGTCCAAGCCAACCCCGTTACCGCACCGACTTCGGGCAAACGAGCCTCGTCATCAAGAGTAAATTTCGGCGCGCCGAGAAGCTCCTTTACTTTTTCTCCGTCGATTTCCACGCAAGGAAGTTGCTTGTCCGAGGCGTATCGCACCGCTACTTTTCGACAGAGGGAACCGACGGTACGTTCCAACGTACGCACACCTGCCTCCCTCGTATACCCTTCGATCGCCATTCGAACACCCTCTTCCGTTAAGGTCAAGCTGTTGTCCGTCAAACCGTTTGCCGCCAACTGTTTCGGAAGTAAATACCGACGGGCAATTTCCGTTTTTTCTTCCTGCGTATAGCCGGAAAGCTCGATGATTTCCATTCTGTCCCGTAACGGCGAGGGAATGGTATCCAACGTATTCGCCGTAGCGATGAACAAGACTTTGCTTAAATCGTAAGGCGCTTCGATATACCGATCACGGAAAGAAACGTTTTGTTCGGGATCGAGAACTTCCAAAAGCGCGCCTGCGGGATCGCCGTGCATATCCGAAGTGATTTTATCGATTTCATCGAGCAAAAACAAGGGATTGATCGATCCCGCTTGTTTCATTCCGTACAAAATCCGTCCGGGCATCGCGCCGATATACGTCCGTCTGTGTCCTCGAATTTCCGCCTCGTCTTTGATACCGCCAAGGCTCATTCTGACAAACTTTCGTCCAAGCGCGCGCGCAATCGACTGCGCGATACTCGTTTTCCCGACGCCGGGAGGACCTACGAAGCATAAAATGGGGGCTTTCATATTCCCCGTCAATTTTAATACCGCAAGATATTCGACGATTCTTTCCTTAATTTTCTCCAAGCCGAAATGGTCGGAATCCAAAACGGCAATACAATCGGCAAGCGTTTCCGTGTCTTCCGTTTCTTCAGTCCAGGGCAAAGCCAAAACCTGATCCAAATATCCCGTAACGACGGTATATTCGGGCGAAGTGGTTTGCATTTTTCCCAATCGATCGATTTCTTTTAAGCATTTACGCTCCAAATCTTCCGGTAAATGCTTTTCGAGAATTTTTCGGCGATATTCGTCCTCTTCTTTTCCGTCGTCGCCGAGCTCGGTATGAATCGCCTTCAACTGTTCTCGCAAAAAATACTCTTTTTGGTTTTTGTCGATGCTTTGCCGAACGCTCGCCGCGATTTTTTTCTCGATTCTGGAAATTTCCAGCTCGTCGTTTAAGCAGCGTTCAAACAATTTCAACCGCTCGACGATTCGGTTCTCCTCCAAAAGCTGTTGCTTAATCTCTAAACGCACGCGCATAGCGGACACCGCCATATCCACGTATTCGTCCGCGTCGGAACAAATCTCCAACTTATTCGCCGTTTCTTTATTGATTTTTCCGTCCGTTGCAAGCACGTCTTTTACGAGTTCTTTCGCCGTCCTGAAATACGCCTCTTCCAAAACTTCGTCGCCGTGCACGATTTTCAAAGTATCCGCAACGCCGTAAAAATAGCCGCTCTCCAAGCCGATTTTTCGAGCTTTCGCACGATACAACCCCTCGCACAACACGCGCGCCACGCCGCCGGACAACTGCGCCACCTGGCGTATCCTCGCCACGCAACCGACCGTATACAAATCGTCTGCGTCGATTTCGTCCTTTTCCGTCTGTTTTTGCGTGCAAATAAATACGAGCCGATCACTCGCCGAAGCGCGTTCCACAGCCCTCAAAGTTTTTTCTCTTCCGACCTCGAAAGTAATATTCGTATGCGGAAACGCAACTTTGCCCCGCAAGGGAACGATCGGTAAAATATTCGTTGTTTCCATTTCTTTTTCCGTATAGTTTTCCATATATTTATAAATACCCGATTTCACACGCAATTAAACGATTTTTTCGGGAAAACGTCCTTTCTCTTCGTATAGAAAGACCTCCCGAGCCGAAGAAGGGGGAGGTCCGCCGCTTATTCTTTTGTTTCGTCTGTCGTATTCGGAACCGATCTTTTCACGACTTTTCGCACAACCGTTCTCTTAACGACGATTTTGCCGTCGGAAGTTACGGAAACTTCCTTTTTTACTTCCGGTTTTTTTCGAGTCGAATCCTCGTTTTCGGGTCCGCTCTTCGCATCGGACGCTTCATCGCGCTTCGCCACCGCCGTCAAAGGCTTTACGGAAACACTTCCCATCGAATCGGACGTCGAGCCGTACGAATATCCGTAATTATAGTAATAATACTTCTTTCCGTATCCGTAACCGTATTTTCCCCTCGAAGGAGCTTTATAATTGTTTACGATCACCCCGAGAATATTCGCTTTCGCAAACTTCAACTGATCGATCGCACGGGCGATATCGCTCACGTAAGACACCTGATAACGACAAACGACCGCCGCGCCGTCCGTCACGGACGCCAACGCCAATGCGTCGGAAATCAAAAGCACGGGAGGCGTATCGATGATAATATAATCGTAACGCTTTCTCAATTCCTCGACGAGTTTTTTCATTTCTTCGCTTTCCAGCAATTCATAGGGGCGAGGGGAATGCGTTCCGCAAGTGATAAACGACAAGTTGTCGTTGATGTGCGTCTTATGAATCACGTCGTCCAAACTCGCTTGTCCCGACAAACAATCGGAAAGCCCGGGGACGGTTTTACACTTAAAGAATTTTGCAACTCTGCCTTTTCTAATATCGGCGTCCACGAGAACGACCTTAGCGTTGGATATGGCAAACATCAATGCCAAATTGACGGTAACGGTAGTTTTCCCGTCTTCGGGATATGCCGAAGTCGTCATAATGGCAACACCGCCTTCTTTTTTCGGTACGGACACGGACAAAGAAGCTTTCAAATTACGAAATCCTTCCATCACGTCGAAAGGCGTCTTTTCGTTCAATAGATACTCCGCTCTTTTGGAAACGTGCGGCTTATCGGAAACGGAATTCTTTGCCACGCGTTTTTTGCGGATATGTTCGGAAACGGAAAATTTCATCACTTAGCCTCCTTCTTCGACCGATTCGACGATGCGGACTTGCTCGCCTTTTTATTCAAATGTTCTTCGGTAATCGCCTCGATCGTAGGAATCACGCCGAGTACGGGAACCCCTAAACCGCGCATAACCGTCTCGTAATCGCGCAGACGCTTATCCGATCTATCCACCAAAATAATGACGACGCAAGCCACCAGCAAAGCCGCCACGCTTGCAAGCAACGCATATTTGATCGCCTGACGGGTCGTATATCCGGGATTGGTAAGTCCCACACTGTCCAAAATGGTAATTTGTTGACAGTTCGTTCCCGTATAATCGGTAGGAACAGCCATATTCGCCTCTACGTAAATAGGCACTTCTCTTCTGACCTGTTCCAACAATTCTTCGGCAAACGCCTTATCGTTCAACACGGAAATTTTTACGTATATGAAGCTTCGGGCGAGGTTATTCGCGTCCGAAACGTCCGCGTTTTCTTCCAGATACGAGAAGGACACCGCAGAAACGACCCGACGCAACAACGTCACGTATTCCGAGGAAAGCACTTCTTTCCCCGTCGTTTCGTCGATCACCGTTCTCGCGGGAACACCTTCCAGACCTTCCATCAATTTCTCGGCAAAACTTTCCGAGCCCAACAATTTTACGATATTATCCATAACGTGTCTGCCGTATGCGCCGTAAACGCCGTATTGGCTTCCGCCGTTTTCGCCCGTCGCGTCCTTCGGACGTTCGGGATTCACGTAAAACTCCACCGTCGTACCCCAGTAATTCACGTCGTACGTTTTCCAAACGGCAAACGCACCGCCCATCACCGCGGCAATCAAAACGACAAGTATCAAAAGCTTGATTTTACCGAGCAGAAGCTTGATTATGTCCAACAAACTGATCTCGCTTTCCGTCTGCACTTTTTCTTCCATCGCCTTCTCCTTATTGGTTCGTGATATGGTATGCTATGCAAGAAGTCTTATACATATACATACGAATATATTATACCATTTCCGTTACGCCTTGTAAAGCGTTTTCATCGTTTTTTTCTTAAAAAAGGACAAGCGCGTCGACGAACGAACGCCGTTTTTCGTAAATACGATTTTTCAACGCATACATGATATATATTAATTTCAACACAAGACAAGCAGGTATGCGTTGAACATACACATACAGATAAAATCCCCTTTTTCGCAAAAATGAAGTATTTCTTTCCCCGAGTACTTGCTTATTTTCGGTTTTTGTGCTATAATATCGATAAGGAGAAAGAGGAACGTTATGCAAATGCTATTCAAATCGACGCAAGCCTATCAATTACTAAAAACAGAATGTCGAGAGGGGCGTTCCGCACACGCATATCTGCTCTTGCTCGACGACGCCAAAAATCTGAAAGAAGCGTTAAAGACTTTCGCAAAACTCTTTTTCGATTGCGAAGAACCCGATTCTTTCGCGGAATCGCCCGTCAAACGCCGCATTCGAGAATTAATCGACGAAGACTCCTTTTCCGATTGTCAATTTTTCCCTTCCGACGGAAAAAAACTCACCGTGGAAGATGCGGAAAAAATCCGTGAAGAGAGTATCTTGAACCCCGTGGAAGGGGACAAAAAAGTTTTTCTGCTCGGTGATTTCGCAGAAGCCAATATTCAAACGCAAAACAAGCTTTTGAAGCTACTGGAAGAACCGCCTCGAGGCGTGATATTCCTACTCGGCGCGACAACGGCATTTCCCGTTTTACCCACAGTATTGTCCCGCACCAAAAAACTGGAAATACTTCCCTTTAACATCGACGAAATCGCCGAATGTTTGAAAAGGATTTACCGAACAAAGTACGACGACGACACGTACGCGCTCTGTGCGGCAACAGCCAACGGAAACCTCGGAGAGGCGCAAAACGTTTTAGAGGGCGGTTATTATCGGGAATTATCTCTCAACGCTTTCGCACTCGCAAAAAGCACGCCTTCCAGACTCCCCGTGCTGGTCAAAAATCTCGGAGAAACGAAACGTCCGAAGGAATTATTGAATCTGCTTCGATTGATTTATCGGGATCTGTTGCTTATCAAAACCAATACCGACGAAAACGGAACGCAACTTCTTTTGAAATCGGAATATTCCGTCTTGAAAGAGCTTGCAAACGCATATACTTTACCTGCGCTTTTCTATGCGCAAGAAGCTCTTTCCGAAGCGGAAAAGCAGGTAAAATTCAATGCGGTGTTTCCGCAATGTATCGAGCTGTGTCTCGCCAATATTCAAGCAAAAAACAAACGTAAAATATAAGGATAATTTATGATAAAAGTAGTAGTAATCAAATTCAAGAACGGCGGAAAATTGTATTATTTCTCCCCGAAAGCAGACGAAGTATACGAACGGAACATGCCCGTCGTCGTAGAAACCGCACGAGGTTTGGAATACGCGTGGGTCGCTTACCCCGAAAGAACGGTAAGCGAGGACGAAATCGTTTCACCGTTGAAACCCATCGTCCGCATCGCCACGCAAAAGGATAAAGAGCATTACGAAGCCTGTCAACAAAAACGTCCGCAAGCCATACAGATTTGCAAAGAAAAAATTGCTGCGCACGGTTTGGATATGAAGCTCATCGATTGCGAGTATTCCTTCGGCGACAACAAAATTCTTTTCTATTTCACGGCAAACAGCCGCGTAGACTTCCGCGAACTGGTAAAAGACCTCGCCGCAACCTTCCATACCCGCATCGAACTTCGCCAAGTCGGCACGCGCGACGAAACGAAGTATTTGGGCGGCATCGCACCTTGCGGCAGAATTTGTTGTTGTGCAGGCAATATGCCGGAATTCAAAAAAGTCAGCGTAAAAATGGCAAAAACGCAGGGACTTTCCTTAAACCCGGGAAAAATCAGCGGACTCTGCGGCAAATTGATGTGCTGCCTCGGCTATGAAAGCGATTATTACGCCGAAGCGAGCAAACAAGTACCCAAAGTAGGCAGCGAAGTCGGCTCTCCCGACGGAAAAGCCATCGTCGTATCCGTCAATATGTTGAAAATGGACGTCAAGGTAAAAATCGACGATAGAAACGGCGGCTGGATTTACAAGGATTTCAAAGCGGACGAGCTTCGTTTCAAAAAGCAAACCCAACCCGTACAAGAAGAATCCGACGACGAAGAAATACACGAATGAAAAAACGGCGGTTCACCGCCGTTTTTCGTTTTATATACGTTTTTCATCGTCCGACAGAGTCGCAGTATTCTACAAGCCTTTCGCCAAATACTTTCGCAACGTACGTTCAATTAGTCAACTTCGTAACATCACGTCGTTCGAAGGAGACGTTTCTTTCCTAAAACACACTCCGTTATTTTTTGTTTGCACGCTTATATATAGTATGACACGCGACGAATTCGAAACGCAACCCTTTCTTTCCGTGAACTTTATCGACTTTTAATGCCCGCATCGCGTTTCACGGAAACTCCGCCGTTTCAAGACGATTTCTCGCTTTGCGAGAGTGTTTTTTCGGCTTTCGCGTTGCTTTTTTTCTCTCGTTATGATAGAATATACACGCATCGATGTTAAAATACTTTTTCAAAAGGAGCATATCATGGAAAAACATACCATAGGAAAATTCATCGCCGTTTTGCGCAAAGCCAACGGAATGACCCAAAAGGAACTCGGCGAAAAGCTCTTCGTTTCCGATAAAACCGTCAGCCGTTGGGAATGCGACGAATGCGAACCGGAGCTTTCCGTCCTGCCCGCCATGGCGGAGCTTTTCGGCGTAACCGTAGACGAACTGATTCGCGGTGAACGCACACCTGCCACCCGCGTTTCGGAAGAACCTGTCCCCGAACAACTAAATCAAAAGACGGAAAAACAATTAAAGCGTATGCTTCAAAACCGTCTGCTTACCTATAAAAACAGACTTTTCCTCTCGCTCGGTATTTCCGCATTCGGATTTCTGGTCGCCGTGTTTTGCAACTTTGCGTTTTACCGCGGTATTTTAGGTTTTTGCCTGTCCGCCGTAGCGTTCGTTGCGTCGATTTTAACGATTTGCGTGTTCTCCGACAACGCGTATCTCAAACCCGACGACGAAGACTTTTTCCTCGACAAGCAAACCCTGCTCGATTTTCATTCTTCGCTCACCAAGCTTTGCGTAAAATGCGTGACGGCGTGCATTGGCATTTTCGCCTCGACGCTTCCGTTTGCTTTCGTAGGCTCTGCCTATTACGGTTTGGATTTTCTGCCGTGGTTGTGCTATGCCGCGCTCTCCGTCGGCGCATCGCTCTTACTCTGCTTTTTGTTATATAAGCTCTTCGCGGAAAAATACCTCGTCAAACGAGAATTTTTACGACTGTCGGAACGGGAAGTCGAAAAAAACGCGCTTTACAAAAAAGCATTACGCCGTTACGGCACTCCTTGCGGTATCGTTTTCCTCGTATTATGCCTCGCTTCGTTTGTTTTCGCCGAAATCATATCACCGTTTTCCGTTGCCGAAAAGAAAAGATTTACCGACTACGAACCCTTTAAGCAATATATCGAAACGTATGAAGAAGACGAACTTTGGAAAGATCTCGTTTTAGACGGGAGCGGCTCCGAATCCAACTATCACACAAACAATTGGCAAGAAATTCAAGACGAGGACGGCAACGTACTCTACCGTTTCGAATGGAACAACCGTTCCGTACTGCGTTACGAGTTTTCCGACTCGAGTTACCGACTCCCCGTCATCGTTTACACAAAAGAAGCCGTCTCAGACGCGCGCGACACCCTCGACACCTGCTATTACGTCTGTCTTCTGCTGATGTTCACAGATGCGGTAACGTTTACGTCGGCTTATCTCATCGCCGTACGTCGTAAAAAATAACCACACCATGTACGCATTGAAAACAAACAAATAACGATATGCCCCGTATACGCAACGAACGCGTACACGGGGCGTGTTTTTTTTACTTTGTGCCTTTACAACGGTTGTTTTCGCTCCTTCCCCTGTCCGCGCGGATATCGCGACGGGGTAGGTTTAACTTTTTCCACGACCGCCAAAACGCGCTCGCCGTAATTTTCCGGCAACGAATACGCAAACACCTCTTTCTTTTTTCCACCCAAAAGTTTATAGGCGGACGTAGCTTCTTCGATCTCCGTCACGTCACCGCTCTTATAGGCGATAAACGAACCGCCTACCCTCACAAACGGCAGACAATACTCCGTCAAAGTATTCATTCTTGCCACCGCGCGCGCCGTCGCATGGTCATAGTTATCCCGAAAACGAGCGTCCCTCGCGGCGTCTTCGGCACGAATGTTATAAATATTCACTCTGCGAAAGCCGAAGTTATCCACAACAGCCCTCAAAAACTCACATTTTTTTCCAACGCTTTCAAACAAATCGAAGGATAAATCGGGACGAAGTATCTTCAAAACGACGGAAGGGAACCCCGCGCCCGAACCGATCTCCGCCACACGCGCGTTCAGTTTGAACAGTTCCGCACCGACTGCGCTGTCCAAGAAGTGTTTATAATACATATCTTGTTCTTCCAAGATGGTCGTAAGGTTGTATTTTCGGTTGTATTCCAGCAACATAGCGCGAAATTGCTCGAACTCCGCTTTGTGCTTACCCAAAATCTCCGTTTCGTAAAGTTTCGTAATCTCTTGTAATTCCATAGTATGCCTATTATATCATACAGCCGTGAAAATAGCAACGATTTTCACACAAAAAAAACAAGCGTCGAACAAAGTTACCCACAACATTCCACATAGAGGTTATCAACATTGTGGATAACCGATGTGGATAACTCACAGCTACCGTTAAAATATTCATTTCTTATTGCATAATTATACATTCTACTTTTTTAGTTTGTAAAAGTTGTTCACACAATTCCACATTTCGTCCACAATCCTTTCCACAGAAAAAAACAGCTTTGTCCACAACGTTTTATGTGGACAAAGTGCTTTGATTTTTCAGGCTTTCCTCGATTTTTAGCACGACTTGTCCACATTTCCACCGCTACTACGAATACTACTACTAAATATTATTTATATAATACTCAGGGTAGGTGCGGGGGATAGCTTGCAGCTGCAATCTCGAAGGATCAGGGTCAAGGGAATAATTCCCTTGCGAGGTGCGGAGCAGCGCTCCGCGAAAATTGCAAATAAACATATCGTAATAAACGCAAATTGTTTTCAACCGAAAATAAAACAAACGTATGGTCGTTTTTGCTTTACTTCCCGAAAAAAACGTGGTATACTGAGAATAGACGAAAAAAGCGAAATGTATACCATGGAAAAACAATTACGGATAAAAATACAACCGCATATTCCGCCGAAAGCGTGTGCATTCACGGGGCATCGTCAGTTGGAGAAAGATTTTTCGCCGCAGAGATTATGGACGGAAACGGAAAAACTTATTCAAAACGGCGTTACCGATTTTTATAACGGTATGGCGATGGGCTTCGATCTGCTTGCAGGAGAATGCGTTTTGTTTTTCAAAAAACGTTATCCACAATTACGGTTGATAGCTTGCGTGCCCTGTTACGGTCAGGAGAAATATTTTTCGGACGAAGACAAGGCGCGGTATTGCCATCTTTTGAAGGCGGCAGACGACACGCGAGTGCTGAGCGAGGGATATTACCAAGGCTGTATGCAGGTGCGCGACCAATATATGGTAGATCGGTCGGACGTGTTGTTGGCATATTGTAAAAAAGACAGCGGCGGAGCGGCTTACACCGTACGATATTGTCAAAAAAAATATCCGGATCGAGAAATTATATTTTTATAAGTGAAAATCCTTCCAAACCCGTTTTTTGCTTGCAAAAAACGGGTATATATGTTAAAATAATACCGAATAAACACAATGAGGACGATAGATTATGAAATTTGTTTGTAACGGACTGATTTTATCCGACGCGGCGCTCACGGTTAGCAAAGCCTGCGCGATGAAAACGATTACTCCCGTTTTGGAATGCATTCGTTTGCAAGCCAAAAACGACGGTTTGACGTTGAAGGCATACGACGGGGAAATTTCCATCGAGAAAAAAATCAACGCGGAAATTTTGGAAGAAGGCGAAGTTTGCGTCAACGGCAAATGTTTTGCCGATTTCGTCGGGAAGATTTCGGGCTTCGAGGTCGTTATCACTTCGGACGAACGCGGTATTTCCATCAAATACGGCGAAAGCGAATCGTATATGCAGGCGTTGTCTGCGTCCGACTTCCCTATTTTCGGGGAAAATACCGATATGGAAGAATATTTCGAAACGACGGAAAACGATTTGAAGACGTTGATCTCCAAAGTCGTATTTTGTTGTGCCACGGACGAGAGTCGTCCTATATTGAAAGGCTGTCTTTTGGAAATGGTGAACGGGAAGCTCACGGCGAACGCTTTGGACGGGTTCAGAATGGCTTGTTCCTATTGCGACGTAACGGACGGCAGCGGTAACGTGAAAATCGTTTGCCCCGCAAGAACGTTGACGGAAATTTCCCGTATGTTGGACGGCGACGGAAAATTAAAGATTTACGCAAGCAAAAACCTTTTATCCGTTGCGGTTAAAGACACCGTCATTACTTCTCGTTTGTATTCCGGCGAGTTCGTGAAAAAAGAAAATATCTTCCCCGAAGAATTCACCACGACGGTATGCGTTAAGAGGGCGGAATTGATCGAGAGCGTAGAACGTGCCTCCGTCTTGATCCGCGGGGATAAAAACAACCTCGTTTCCTTCGATATCAAAAACGGGAAAATTCTCATCAACGCAAATTCCGATATGGGTAAAGTGGAAGAAACGGTTATGGCGGAATTTTCCGGTAAAGAGTTGAAAATCGCAATGAACGGGAAATATTTGCTGGACGCCTTGAAGGCGTTGGAAGAAGAAACGGCGGTTTTGTCGTTTAATGCTCCCGTTTCCCCTTTCACAATCGAAAACGAATGCGATAAGCGTAGCCAGTATCTCGTTTTGCCGGTGAGAACGGGCAATTCTTCCGCTTCTTGATAAAAAAAGAGCGAGAAAACGAAAAAAGAATGAATATTCCCGAGCAAAATTGCTTGACGGATAACCAATATTAAGATATAATAAGTAGAGTTATCGTGGGTAGAAGCGCGATATACACCAAACAGATAAAAAACCAAAATCAGGAGAACGATTATGAAAAGAACATTTCAACCCAAGAAAAGACAGAAGAGCAAGGTTCACGGATTCCGTAAAAGAATGGCAACGACTGCCGGTAGAAGAGTATTGAAGAATCGTAGAGCGAAAGGCAGAAAGAGACTTACGCACTAATCAATAAAAAGACGGTAATTAAATGACAATTCCTTTCCTTTTTACGAAGAGGAGAGGATTTGCCATTTTTTACAATATTGCTTTTTTGTTAAAAGGAAAATAATTTTCCGCTCGAAAGAGAGTGAAAATGAAATATTTGAGAATTAAAAAACAAGCAGACTTTAACAGGCTGTTTCAAAAAGGAAAACGCGTGTTTTCCCCTTCGTTTACGATGCTGTACGCTCCTTCGAAAAAGATGCGGTTGGGGATATCCGTCGGCAAGCGACACGGGAAAAGCGTACAGAGGAATCGTATAAAAAGGCTTTTGCGGGAAGCGTTCCGCTTACAGTGCGGAGAAATGCAAGGGACGTATTCTATCGTTTTGATCCCCAAGGTGCAGGACGACTATTCCTTTCATACCTTTCAAAAACATTTACGATGCGTAATCCGAAAAGAGAAACTTTGAACGTGTGTTTTCGGACGCTGGCTTATCGAAATTGGCGGTATCTTCGAAAAACGGTGTTTAAACCGTTTTTGAAAGCGTTCTGTATGCGGCTTATTCTCTTTTATCAAAAGCATTTGTCTACGCATCCGTGCAGATATTATCCGAGCTGTTCGCAATACACCTTGGAATGTATCAACAACCACGGCGTTTTCAGGGGGATCATATTGGGTGCGTGGCGTATTTTGCGTTGTAATCCTTGGGCTAAGGGGGGATACGATCCCGTTCCCGAAAATCCTCGGAAAGTACGCTGGTTGCTATAAAAGCAACGCAGACAAACGGCTTTTGCGCCGTGGAATAAAATTAGGAAATATAAGGTACTATGGGACTTTTGAATTTATTGGCGGTAGACGTGGAAATCGGTTTGTTCGGTCAAACTTTCGACGTGTACCTGAATTGGATAGGGAAAATCATTAAATTCCTGATCGAAGGCGTCGGCGTCGTCGGCGTCGGTATCGTCTTGTTTTCCCTCGTGTTAAAGCTTATTACGTTGCCTTTCGATATTTATCAGAGAATTTCTATGCGTAAGCAGAATATCAAGATGAAAGAAAATCAGGCGCGTATGGAAAAATTACAGAAACAATACGCAAACGACAAAAATATGTACAACCAAAAGGTCATGGAAATGTACAAAGAAAACGGTATTTCCATGTTCTCGTCCTGTTTGCCCATGATTTTGTCTTTGGTTATCTTTTTCGTTGCGATCAATGCTTTTAACGCGTTTTCGCAATATTCCAATATCCAGAACTACAATACGATGGTCAATGCGTACAATGCGCGTATGGAAAGTTATTGTGCGGATTTGACGGAAGAAAACGTTACGCTCGACGGGAACGTCATTACGGTAAAAGACGCCGCCGAGGACAAATATATCTATTATACCGTTACGCTCGGCGAAGAGGAAAACGTAGAAAATCCGTTCGAATACGCGAAGGCATGCGCTAAAAGCGAACGCGTTTATTTCGTAGACGTGGAAAAAGCCTACGCAAACGAGGAAGTAAAAGCGGCGGTTGCCGAAAGTTTAGCGCAAAAACAAGCCGAAAACGAATCCAACGGCGTAGAAACGACGGCTGCGGAAAAGGAGGAAATCGCAAAAACGGCGATTAAGAATTACTTCATCGGCAAGGCGCAAGACGCCGTTGTGGAAATTTACGACAGCGAAGTAAAAGAAAAGACGCAATTCCTTTGGATTAAGAATATTTGGGTAACGGACGCTTCTTATAAGCACCCCGTGCTCGATTGGAGTTCCTTCAAATCGGAGATTAGCCGTAGTAAATACGAATGGATGTCGAATGCGGGGAAATCTTCGAAAATCGATTTCAACGGCATTCAGGAATACACGAACGTATACGACGAAAACGGCGATACGTACGGGATTGTTACGGCAAAATTGACGACGGCGAAGTCGGAATCCAACGGTTGGTATATTTTGGTTGCCCTTTCCATCGGTACGATTTTGTTGCAACAGTTCGTATCCATGCGTTCGCAAAAGGAACAGCAGAAGTATTCGACGGTAGACGGACAGGCGGCAAGCTCTCAAAAAATGACGATGGTCATTATGACGGGTATGTTTGCGATTTTCTCGTTCATGTACAGTTCCGCATTCTCGATTTATTTGATCACCAGCAACCTGTTCTCGTTGGTGTCCACGCTCGTTATCAACAAACTGGTAGACTCGAGCGAGAATAAGAAGGCGGAACGTGCGTTGCAGGAAAAACACAATCAGCGTTTCCCCGGCAGGGTTTCCTCCTCCGCAAACGGCAAAAACGCCTCGACGGACAAAAAAAATCGTAAAAAATAATCGTGAGAGAAAATGAATTCCCCGCATAGTCGGGGCATTGAGGAGTCAGAGAAGATGAAATATACGGAATTTACCGCAAAGACGGTAGAAGAAGCCATCGAAGAAGGCTTGAAAACACTCGGTATCAGCCGAGAAAACGCAGAAATTCGCGTTTTGGAAGAAGGTAAAAAGAAATTGTTCGGTTCGATCAAGGCGCGCGTAGAAATCGCAGAGAAAGTTTCCGAATCGGTCGTCGAAATCGAGCCGGAAACGTCTAAAGCCGCGCCCGCTGTCGATACGGCGTCCCCTATCGTCGTTAAAGAAGGTATGACGGACGGGGAAAGAACGGTAGAGTTCTTGGAAGGTTTGTTCGATTTGTTGCATATTACGGCTTGTACGGAGCTTGTGAAAGAAGACGAAAAGGTAGAAATCAATGTAACGGCGGCAAATACGACGCCGATCATCGGCAAACACGGCGTGATGCTCGACGCGATTCAAACGCTTGCGGGGGCTGTTGCCAATATCGGCAGAGAAGATTACAAGCGTGTCGTTGTGGATTGCGAGAATTATCGCGAAAACCGCGAAGCAACGCTGAATAAGCTTGCGGAGAATCTTGCGCAAAAAGCGGTTCGTTTGGGTAAGAAAATCAAGCTCGAACCGATGAATCCTTACGAAAGAAGAATTATTCACGCCGCACTTTCCGAGCGTGAAGGCGTTTCCACGCAGAGCGAAGGCAAAGAGCCGAACCGTTATATCGTGATTATTCCCGATAACTTGACCGATCCCGAAGCTCCGGCTCTTTCCGCAAGAAACGACCGCGGCGGCAGAGAAAACCGCAACAGAGGCGGTTACGGCAATAAGGGCGGCTATAACAACAACCGCAACAGGGGCGGCTACGGCAATAAAGGCGGTTATAATAAAAAGCCTTATAACCGCGACAGAAAACCTGCCTCCGGCAGTACGCACAGCGGCGGAACGACGTTGAAACCCAATAACGATTTCTTCGGGATTTTCCTTGGGAACAGCGGCAATAACGACGAGAAGTAAAACTTAAAAGAATAAAAAGAGAGAACAATCGGGTTATAAACCGATTGTCCTCTTTTTCTATGGGGAAATGTGGATAGTTGGTTTTCTCGTTTAGTCGTTTAATGTTCGAATCCGACCAAATAGTCGACGGAAACGTCGAAATATTTCGCTAAGGAGATTAAATTGTAGAGTTTCGGCTCTCGCAAGCCGTTTTCCCAAAGGCTGATAATCCCCTTGCTTACGCAAATATCCTTTGCCAATTCGATTTGTCCTATACCCTTTTCTATGCGTAATTCTTTCAATCTTTCACAAAAATTCGTTTCCGTATAAAAATTATCGCACAAAAGTAAGAAAGTTGCTTGACCTCTTATTATTGTAAGATTATAATATAAATATACTTTATGATTGGAGGTAATTAGATGTATTGTACGAATTGCGGACAAGAAGTAAGCGAAAAGGCTGTTGTGTGTATCCACTGCGGCTGTGCGGTTGTTCCGAATAGACAAACGCGCGAAAACAAGTCGAAGTTGGGCTTTGTATGCGGTTTCTTTTTGGGAATTCTCGGTTTAATGGTCGGATTGACGACGTTTCACGATCAGGATTATGAGAAAAAAACGTTTTTCAAAGGTTGGATTAAAGGGATTATAATTGCAATTATAGTCGGTGTCGTTATAGCTTTGGCGATAGTCGCTGTTGTTTATCGTTTCTATGAGTCCTTTATTAATTCGTGGTATTCATAATTATGTGGATCGAATGACGGAAAAAAGAATAGAGATTCGGCGCAAAACAAAATTTTTGCAAAGAGCCGTTCGAATAAAAAAAATCATACTCGGGTGTAGAATTTCTACGAGTATGATTTTTCTTTTAGAGAATCTTCCCGAAAAAACAGACTCCCTCGGGTAAAAGGGAGTCTTTCATCGAAAAGCTCATTTTCGTTTAACGTTTTTCCGAATTGCGAAATAGAGCGGTGTTCCCAATCCGTAAACGGAAATCGATTGCGTCAGCAACATCGAACCTACGTAACAGAAGTAGGCGACGGTCGTCGAGAACCCCATTGTGTCGCCGTACAGGAAAACGATTAAAAACGGGATAAAAACGGCGTTTAGAAGAACAGGGAGTAATCCTCCGAGGAAGATCCTTAAACCGTCTTTTTCGACGTATTTACCGACAAAATACGTGCTTACGGCGGCAAGTAGGGTAATGGCAGAGCCTATGGGCAGATCGTACGCCAGATAAGGCGAGGTGAGGTTGGATATCGCGCACCCGATAAACAGTGCGGGGACGATTTCCGGGAAAAGAAGCGGTAAAATACAAAATGCCTCTGCCGGGCGGAACTGAAAAGGACCAAAGGCAAAGGGCATACAGACGTACGTCAAGACGACGTAAAGCGCGGCGATAATCCCCGCGCGACAAATTCTTTTTGTCGTGAAAACGTGTTTCATAAAGTTGTACCTCGGTTTTTTTTATTTAGAAGTGTTTTCCGAAAACCTTCCACGGCATAGTATATAAAATACCGAAGAAAAAGTCAACCGTTTTTAAGCACGTTTTCCGGAAATTTCGGAACAGCGTTCCCATAAAAGATTAGCAATTCCTTCCGAAAGAATCTCTGCCATCGAATAGACGAGGTTTAACCGAGTCGTATTGAGCAATCCGTAATTTGCGACGGACTTTTCGGCGACGATGCCCATAAGCGAAACGTCCCCGATTTCGCCCAAGCGTTTGTTTGCGCCTGCCCCGGGGAACAGCGGCGCGTCGCTGATTTTGATAAGCCCGATATCCCCTTCCGCACCGACCGCGGCGTCCACGGCGACGATTTGGCTGTTTCGATGCGTTTCGCGTAAAAAAGTACGCAGATAACCTATTTCTTTTGCCGTGACGGGCGTGGCGAGCGTTCCGTAAATAAAAACGTTCAGTCCTTGCGTTTTGTATTTGAGCATAGACCCTGTGAGCGGACCTAAACTGTCGCCGACTGCCAAATCGCTGCCGATGCAAACGATTACGGGGACGGGCTGCTTCGTGGCGGTTTGCGTTTTCTTTTCAATAGCCCATACGGCGCCCAAACCCTTTTTGGAACGCGGAATTTCTATACTTGAACGCAACCCTGCCCTCGTCGTTTTGTTTTGTTTGCGCTCGGCGTCGAGTCGTAAAAGTTTGTCTGTTGCCATAGACGTGCCGTCTGCGGCAAGTTTGTTATAAATATGAAAAGCGTATTCCATAAGCGTCCCTCGATAGAGAAATTTCTTAAGGAAGTATTCCCTAAACGAGGGGCGCTTAAACGCAAAAAATATTTTTTTTCTTTTTACGGAAAAGAGATTGAAAAAGCGTTGCGGATATGTTATAATGGTAAAAATAAATACGGGTAGGAAAAAAATATGTTTACTTTACACACGCTATGTGCAGGATTTTCCAACTATTTGGCGGATATCGTCGTGGCGTTGGTTTTGGCAGGCTTTGTAATCGTTTGCGCCCGACGAGGGTTTATCGATTGCTTTTTCGTGTTCGTTTCCACGGTGATTGCTTTTTTGGTTGCGCTGCTCCTGACGAAAGCCGTCGTATCGTGGACGGGCGGATTGTTCGGTTTGCAAGAGCTGATGTCGAACGGTTTGGAAAGTTCTTTTATGAAGGTGAAAGGATTCGATACGGAGCTTTCGGCGAGCGGTATGGAGGCTTCGTTGGAGGCGAATAACGTACCTAAATTTTTGATTCGGTTAATCGTAAATGCCTTCGGGGACGAAACGTTGCCCGTCGGGACAACGATTGCCACGGTGGCGGGCGGCGCAATCGCGCGATTTGCGACGATGTTGATCGTGTTTGCCGCGTTGTACGTGATTGCTCGGGTCGTGTTGTTTGTTTTGCGTAAATTGTTCGATTCTCTTGCGAGAAAAATTACATTGGTACAAAAAGTCAATACGCTTCTCGGCGGCGTAGCCGGATTTGTGGAAGGTTTGTTGATTGTTTGCGCGGTGTTGGCATTGCTTTCGCTGATTCCTTCGGAAGCGGTGATGAGTTACTTGGATAACAGTTTATTTATCGGTTTTTTGTATAATCACAATATTATTCCTATTATGCTCGGTTGGTTTATCGGGTAAGCGTAATACAGACGAAAAAAACGACGTTACGATGCGTAGCGTCGTTTTTTGTTTTTTGTATAAACGAATAGCAAAGAGTTGTCAAAAAGGCGGAAAAGTCCGTCGTTTTGCGTAGGAATGACAAAATTATAAAAAGATACCGTATATACAAATAATTAGTTATCCACTGTGCAAAAGTGGAATGTGGATAAAAAACGGTTTGTCCACCGTTATTTTTCCGAAAATGTGGATAGAGGTGAGAGAAAAAACTTCCATAAAGCCTTAAAAATGCAGTTTTTTTGTGGATAAGCCGTAAAAATAGCGTTTTTATTGTGGATAACTTTCCTAAAATCCATTTTTCCTTATGCGTAAAAAGTAGGAAAATTCGGTGGATAACTTTTATTTGTGGATAAAAACGGGCAAAAAAAGGCAAGAAAAAGTTCGAAAACAACAAGTTTTATCCACAAACGTTTGTTTTGTTTCAAAAAACGGCAAAGTTATCCACAGATTTTATTGTGGGTATATTTGTATAAAGTTCGGGCTCGGCAATAGGTTTGTTTTAGCGTACGCCTCGGAAACATACGGTTACGCGGATGAGAGAATTTTGCAAGACGGAGTCGGATAAGGCGCGGAAGTGTTTCTTTTCGTATTTTTCCAAGCGTTCTCGCAAGCCGAACAGATCGCATTCGCAATTACGGCATTTTTCATAGACGTTTACGATTTCGGCTTGGAGTTTCTTTTCCGCCAAATCGAATATGCCGCTCGGTATGTCGCCTGCATCGCCTAAATTTTCGATATCTTGCGATTTGGAAGTGTCGGACAGACCTGCCGTCATCGTCACGCGAATAGTCAAGCAACCTCGTTGGCCTGCTTCGACGGAAAAACGGATTTTTTGTGCCGTGTGTCGTATATTCAGTGTGCAGACGTTGGTTTCTCTCTCCACCGAATAGGGGGCTAATTTTAGGGAATTGGTGACTGCACTGAACGCGAACGTTTCCTCTTTCGTAAAGGTTTCCACGCGTTTTCCGTCCACAAACAATGCCGTTTCGCTCGCGCTGAATACGGGTGCGTTTTCGGGAGTGTCCTCGGAAGATACCTTTTCGGAAGAAGAATTTTCTGTTTCGCTCGTTTCTGAAACGGCTTTCAAAAGCTCGCGTTGAGGTCGGGTTGTTAATACGGGTAAAAAACCGCATCGGCTGTCGCTGAAATATCCGATAGAGAACTCTCGCAAGGTGTTGGGCAGGACCGTACCGACCCGTTTTGCGTGTTCGGAGAGTACTTTTCCCATGGCAACGCTGGGAGAAGTTTCGACGAGGGCGGTTGTGTCGAGCAGTTCCGCCGCAGTGCCGTCGCAGGTAGCGACCATGCAATTATCCGACAGATATTCGTTGCGTAAGAAATAATCGAGGGCGTCGAATACGTCGTATCGAGTGCTTTCCCTGCCGAGCAGAATCAGACGACAAAAGACGAGTTTCGGATACCAGCCCGTTTTTTCGTTGATTTTTTGAAAGGCGTCGGCAACGGTTTTTCCTCGGCTCGTTAATTGGACGGTTTCCGTGGATTTCCCCTGTCGAGAGGCTTGCGGAATGGCTATTTCGGAACTGATGATAAAGGTATCGTCCTCCCGATCTATCCCCACTGCCAAAACGATGGCGGTTTTTTGTATGTCGAGTAAACCGAAGTCGTTTGAAAAAAACAGGAAGGACAGAAATACGACCAGCAGCAGATAATAGCGGACTGTATTTTTAGCGTGTGCGTTTTTCACGGGACTTCTCCTTTTGCGGCGTTTGTGCGTTAGGTAAAAAAATAAAAAAGAAAGCCGACAGGTCTGCGACGATCAAAAATGCAACGGGCAGGTATGCGTTGAAGAAACTATACACCCCGTCGTGATGTTTGTTGAAAAATAGAGTAAATGCGAACATGGTAGCGTTTAACAGCGCGGAGAGCGGCGTTTTGCGTTCGGTTTTGAAAAGAACGGAAAGACATTCCGTCGCGTATAAAAGAGGTAGGCAGGTATAAAACAGCAGCACGACAGACAGCAGGTAAACGAACAGTAGGTCTACCCTGCCGATTACGTTTAGTGCGGGAAAATATTGCGCGATATCGGAAAAAGCGTAATGGATTCGCGGGGCAATCGACGCATACGTTCCGTAGAAAACAGCCAAAAAAAGCAACGTGCATATTGCTCCGAACGCATATCCGATTAAAATTTTAGGAGAGTCCCCTTTCTTTTGTCGGCGATTGCCGATTAGCGGGAGAAGGAGTATAGCATCGGAAAAATGCGGAATGCTCGCACGGAACGCGGAAATCGTATCGGAAAATTTCGTCCCGAAGATCGGCAAGAGTCCCGTAAAATCCGTGGAAGAAAGGGACAAAATCAACAATGCCGAAAAAGGCAGGAGAAAAAGAAATATACATAAATCCGCGCTCCTTCCTACGGATTTTAAGCCCTTCGTACAGATAAACGCGCTCAGTAAAAAGAAAAAAGCGAAGGCGAATACGGTGGGCTCGGTGTCGAAAAACGCAGCATAGACGAATTTTTCGAAATCTAAGATCGGCAATACTGCCGCAAGTAGGTAGTATGCCGCATACAGGGCATAGAAAACGACGCTCCATTTGCCGAGAGCTCGACGCATTCGTTCGAATAAAGGCATTTCGGAACGGGAGGCGGCGAATAAAAAACCGCTTAAAACCAAGCCTTGCAATAGAAAATGCAATGTTGCCGGGAATAAAAGGTCGCCTGCGGCGTATCGAGCGAGTAGGGAGGGCACTTCCAAAAGTTTCCCCGTCGGCAACAGAAATGCCGCGACGAATGCGATTTGTCTGGGGTATACTGTATGTTCATTTGTTTCGCGTCGGTCGAAAAATACGCGAGAAGCGGTTTTTGTCATTAAAGTCTCCTTATCGTTTACGCAGTCGAATTTTGTTTTCCGGGCGGAGCGTTTTCGGGCGAGTCGTAAGGCTGCGTATATTATATTTTGCGACCGTATCTCGCAAATCGTCGGAAACAAGCGGAGAAAACGGTGCGAGAGCCGGCGCGCCGAACGCGTCCGAAGTGATGGCGTAATATAGTAAAAAAGCCGCGAGTAAAACGATGCCGAACGGACCGAAACTACCGGAAACGAGTAGAAACAGCCAACGAAGGACGCTACCGGTTTCTACGAAATTCGGTACGGTATACAGACAGATGCCCGAAAAGGCAACGATGATGATGGCGGTCGTGGATAAGAACCCTGCCGATACAGCCGTTTCGCCGAGTACCAACGCGCCGACGACGGATAGGGACATGCCTACGTATTTCGGCATGCGGATACTGGCTTCTTTTAAGACTTCTAAAAGAAACAGTACTACGAACATTTCCATACTCGGCGATAAAGGCAATTCTCTTGTGTTGCTTGCGATGGTGAGCGTTAAACCGAGCGGTAAAAGTTGCATTTTATACAGTTGTGTCGAAACGTAAAATGCGGGCAGCAGGATTGCGATGAATACGGAAAGTAAGCGAAGAAATCGAAAAATCGTAGCCATAAACGGGGAGATGAAATAATCCTCGCTGCTTTGTAAATTTTCCGTGAGTAAAAACGGCACGGTGAGTGCGATGGGCGATCCGTCTACGAGAATTCCCACTCTGCCTTCGGCGATTTTTGCAGTGAACACGTCGGGTTTTTCCGTCGTGCCGAATTGTTGAAAAACGGAGTGTTTTTGCGGTGCTAACAGCGCGGCGACGTAGGAAGAGTCGGGAACGTTGTCTATATCAAGCGTTCGCAATTTTTTTGAAAGGGTTTCTTTGACGCCCGCTGCCGACGTGCCTTCCAGCCAGCAAATCGAAATCGCCGTGTCGGAGCGTTTGCCGACCCGTATCGTTTCGAAACGTAACGCAGGGGATTTTAGGCGTTTCCGCACAAGTGTCATATTGGTTTTTACGTCTTCGATAAATCCCTCGCGCGGACCTTTGACGGCTACGTCGCCGGGCGGTTCGGAAACGGCGCGTACGGGCAAAAGTTTTGCGCCGACGATAAATCCGACGGATAGCCCGTCCGTCAGTAACAAACTGTTGCCGTCGAGGATTTCTTTGACGCAGTCCGAAACGGCACGTTGTTCTTTGAGTTCGGGAAATAGCACGGAGGTTTTGATTTGTTCCGACGCATGCTTTGCAAAGTCGGTTTTTTTGATCGAATCGTTATTCGACGCAACCCTGCCCCCTTTATTTAGCAACGAGAGCTTCGATAAAGGCCGTACGATCAAATCGCCTAAGAGTTGTTTGTCTACCATACCGTCGGCGTATACGACGGCGCAGGCAACGTCGTCGGACGTTGCGAAAGCATAGGTAAGTATATCTTCGGACGGGAGTAGTTTTTTTAGTGTCTCCAAATTCCGTTGTAAAGAAGTCGTTAAATCGTTCACACAAACAAGTTGTGTATTCGGGGAAAAAGTATGCAAAACGAAGATAGAAAAAAGGAATAACTTGACATTTTTCGTGTTCTCGTATATAATGGTAACAAACGGAGCCGTCTGGCTTTTTGAGGTGGCGATTATGCAAACGGAAAACGAAATAAATTCGAGAATCGTTTTGGAAGAAAACGAAGTTTTAGAGGATATGTTGATAGACGGATTAAAGATCGTGCAGGATACGCGGCTCTATCGTTTTACTTCGGATTCCGTATTATTGTCGAGATTCGCAAAACCCAAAAAAGGCGATATCGTGGCGGATTTTTGCGCAGGGAGCGGCATCGTCGGGTTTCATTTTTACGCTTTGCATAAGGGCGAATTTCCGAATATGCCGATTACGCTTTTCGAATTGCAGGAGGCGTTGTCTGCGTTGTCCCGAAAAACGGCAGCGTATAACGGATTTGAGAATTTTTCGTTCGAGCAAGGCAGATTGCAGGATATCCACAAACGTTATCACGAAAGCTTTTCCTACGTGCTTTGCAATCCGCCTTACGAAAAGGGAGGCTTTGAAAACGACGCATACGAAAAGGCGATTTGTCGGAAAGAAATTACGATTACGCTTGCGGAAATCGCACGCGCGGCGAGCTATGCGCTCAAATACGGAGGTCGGCTTGCAATGTTGCATCGGGCGGATCGATTGGCGGAGGTTTGTTATACGTTAAAGACGTATAATCTCGAAGTGAAAAAAATACAATTCGTGGGGGGCAGGGTTGCGTCGAAACCGTATTTGGTGATGTTGGAAGCCGTAAAAGGCGGCAAACCGAACTGTGAAATTCTGCCTATGCTCGTAAATCAAAGATAATATTAGAGAGGTAATTATGGTCAGTTTTGTGGCAACCCCGATCGGGAATTTGAAAGACATTACGTTGCGTGCGTTGGAAACGCTGAAAGAGGCGGACGTTATTTTTTGCGAAGATACGCGGCATACGATTAAGTTGTTAAACGCATACGAAATAAAAAAGCCGCTTTACGCGTGTCATAAATTTAACGAAACGGAAGCGGCGCAAAAGATTTTAGAAGCTTCCCGTAGAGGGGAAAAGGTCGCCGTCGTGTCCGATGCGGGCACGCCCGTCGTTTCCGACCCCGGAAATATCGTGTGCCAAACTTTGCGAAACGCAGGCGAACCGTATACGTTGCTTCCGGGAGCGTGTGCGTTTGTCGCTGCGTTGGTTTTGTCGGCACTGCCTGCCGATAAGTTTGCCTTTTTTGGGTTTTTGCCTGCAAAAAACGGGGAAAAGAAAGCATTTTTAGAGAGATTCAAGGACGTAGGGCTGACTCTGGCTTTTCACTCCGCGCCGCAAGACGTCGATAAGGACGTGAAGGCTATGTACGAAGTCTTCGGGGAACGTCGCGCTTGCGCCGTACGCGAAATTACCAAAATTCACGAAGAGGCTTGTCCTTTCACCCTTTCGCAAGGCTTGGACGGGGAAAAACGAGGCGAGTACGTTTTGCTTGTGGAAGGAGCAACGGAACGGGAATGCCCGTTGAATCGGCTCGGCGAAAAGGAGCACATTCAACACTATATGGCGGCAGGTTTAGACAAAAAAGAGGCGTTAAAGCGCGCCGCGAAAGATCGAGGCGTTTCTAAATCCGATTTGTATCCTTTTGCCATCGACTTATAAATATATTTTCTTTCTTCACGAAAATTTCAACGTTTTTTCGCGTGACGTGCGTATAAATCGTTTATAATAGAAGAAAAGGAGAAAAGTTATGTATGAATATTATTTGATTTCTTGCGTTTTAATACTTGTTTGCGGTTTGTTGGCGGCTCGGGCGAGCGCAAAAGTTCGCTCTGCATACCGAGCTTACGGAGAGATACCGACGGCTTCGCGAATGACAGGTTATGATACGGCGACGCGTTTGTTGCGTCGAAACGGAGTCACCGATATTTCCGTCGGCAGAGTTCGCGGTTCGCTGACCGACCATTATCACCCGAAAAAACGGGTCGTTAATCTTTCGGAGAGCGTTTACGGTGACGATTCCATCGCTTCCGTGGCGGTTGCCGCGCATGAAGTCGGGCACGTCATGCAGAAAAAAAGCGGATATATTCCCTATAAGATTCGGAATTTATTGGTACCGATTACGAATATAGGCAGTAGACTGGCAATGCCGCTCGTTTTAATAGGACTTATTCTCGACCTTTTTGTTACGACGACGGCGGATACGTCTATCGGATATTATTTCGCATTTTTCGGAGTGGGAATGTACGGTTTGGCGACGTTGTTTGCGTTGGTGACGCTTCCCGTGGAGTTAGATGCAAGCAGACGCGCGAAAAAAATGTTGGTAGAAGAAGGAATTTTGCAGGAAGAGGAGTTGCCGTATGCAAGCAAAATGCTTTCCGCGGCGGCAAATACGTACGTGGCTTCCCTTTTGAGTTCTTTGTTATATTTTTTGCGTTTCGCCATGTGGGTGCTGACGTTGTTCGGAGGAAGCAGACGGAATAGACGATGAGGAACGTGCGGGCGACGGATAAAGCGAAGTCGTCGAAAGACAACGAAAGCTCGGCGTAGAGAAAGATACGACGAAATATGTCGGAATAAAATCCCCCTTGTGACGGAAAAGCACAAGGGGGATTTCGTGTAAAGCGAAAAAAAATCTCCCGACGGAATCGTCGGGAGGAATTTTTTTTGGTTGTAATCTCCGATACGATTAAAGTTCAGCGAAGTATTTAATCGTTCTAACCATCTGGCTGGTGTAGGAGTTTTCGTTGTCATACCAGGAAACGACCTTAACCATCGTCGTGCCGTCGCCCATGGGCATGCACTTCGTCTGGGTAGCGTCGAACAACGAACCGTAGGTGATACCGATGATGTCGGAGGAAACGAGTTCTTCTTCCGTGTAGCCGAAGGAAGCGGAAGCTGCGTCTTTCATTGCTTTGTTTACGGTAGCAGCGTCGATTTCGCCGTCGCAGATAGCAACGAGTTGGGTAAGGGAACC
>CAZEVL010000014.1:0-26854 GCA_964515795.1 uncultured Clostridia bacterium
CGTTGGGGGAATAGATGTCGATGATTCTCTTGTACGTTCTCATTTCGAACTGTTCTCTGGAATCCTTGTACTTGTGGGGGGAACGAAGAATCGTTACGATTTCTCTTTCCGTAGGAAGAGGAATAGGGCCGCTGATTTTCGCGCCGCTCTTCTTCATCGTTTCAACGATTCTGCTTGCCGCTTCGTCTACAAGTTCGTGATCGTAAGCCGCCAACTTAATTCTGATTTTCTGTACTGCCATTGTGTTACTCCTTCTTAGTTTATACTAACATTTTATTTCGCTGTATCAACCTATCCGTGTGTATCGAGGTCTTTGCAAAATAAAAACACCCATTGTTCCCGAGCGTTTTCACAAAGCCTCGGTTAGTCGCAGGAGTCAAGCCCCCACTTTTGTCAACGGAAATTATCTGCCAAAGCGGCTTTTTGCCTTGGAATTTCAGTAACTTCCCGCATCAACCCTATACAACGCGTTTTTACACAGCCTATATATAATAACAAATCCGTAAAGGTCTGTCAAGCATTTGAACGAAGTTTTTGAAAATTTTTTGAATTTTTTTTGATAATTGCGAATATTTCGTTTTTCTACGCATACGCGCAATATATATTATAATATTGTCGCGCGAGAACTGTATGCGGGGAAGCTTTTTCAGCTTCCCCACCTCGCTTTACACGAATTCTTTCGTCGTATCCACCTTTCGAATACGCTTTCCGTCGTACGCAAACGTTTCGAATGCATGTTTTCCGAGCGATACCGCCTTTTCGATTTTTCCGAATCTTACGAGCGTTTTTTGCTTCCTATCCGTGTTGTTAAACAAACGGAACACCGTTTCGCCGTTTTTTCCCCGTTTGCACACCGGCATCGTTACGTATTCGTTCTCCACGAAAATCGCCGCGTCGGCAGCCTTATCCGAACCGCCCGGAAAATAACTCACGGAATACGGTTTTTGGACGAAAGCGTTACTCTCCGTTTCCAAACGTTCCGCCGTCGTTGCCGACATACGGAAAGAGAAGAAATGTCTGCCCTCCTCGATATAGCGAATGTCCCGCCTTTCGTCCACGAGCGGACGTTGACCGATCGGATGCGCACAATATGCGGAACCGTTGAGCAAAGTCAACCACATCGTTTTACCGTCGCAAGACTGCCCCGAAACGCACTCGTTGCAAATACCGAGCGCACGCTCCTTATCCGTCAACGCGGAAAATCTCTGTGCGGGGATTTCCCTGCCGTCACGGGCATAGCTCTCCCGACTGTACGGGCTTTGCGCAACGTATTTCTCACCGAACGCCGCAGGCACTTTCAACTTCAAAGCTTTATTTTTTTCGTTCCAAAGTACCGTTACGTCCACGTCGACGTATGGTAAATTCTTGTAAATTTTATACGTCACGGTAACAAAGGAATTTCCCTTTTCGAAACAACTTTCCAGCGTCGTCATAACGTCGCCGTCTTCCACGATTTTGACGCCGCTCGCCCGACCGAAAAAGTCGTCGTTTCGAGTCAACGAGAACCTCTTACCCTTCTTGCCGACTTTGGTCATATTCCAGCCCCAAGGATCGGCGTTATCGTCGAACATAAACGGCTCGAACGCGCCGCCCGAGAGATACTCTTTGCCGTCCGCGACAAAGCTTTCCAGCAAACCCGTTTTCGTATGCAACGTCACTTTCTTGCAAGCGTCTTCGAATACGATACGTTCCCCTTCGAGCTTATAAGTTTTCTTAGGACGACGTTCTAAATACAAATCCACGCGAGTCAAACCCATAGGAGCCAGTTTCACGCGCATCGCCACGCGCTTTCTGCGGTCGTAATTGATATTCGACAGCTCCTTAATCACTTGCGTCGGAATGCGAACGCCGTCTCGATAACCTAAAACTTCACGATACTCCGTATCCGATTCCATCGGTTCGGGCAACAAAAATTCCGTTTCCACCACCGTTTCCGTTTCCTTGGCGTACGGAGAGAAAATAAATACGGGATAACTGTCGGGGGCAGCACGTTTTTCCGCCGCCGCCAATGCGCAAAACGCCTTAAAATTTTCCTCCGCCAACGTCGCAATCGAACGCTTTGCTTTTTCAATACTACTCTTTTCCCCGTCAATCGCGCAAGTACCGCTCATTACGTCGTGGAATTGAATCGTCGCAAGATCTCGCTCCGCCTGCTTAAACACCTCCGCATCGGGCATATACGCCGTTGTCATTGCCGCCACCGCACAAAGCTTTTCCGTGACGTACAATCGTCTTTCCAGCTCCGCATACGCTTCCTTGACGCGGTGCATGCTCGAATACCCTTTTACGAAACAAGGCAAATATTCCTTAAACGTACAATTCGGCTGCATTTCCGCAAAAAACGCCTCCGGATTGCTATGTACGATTTCGATATCGCTTTCCTTTTGCAAAGCCTCTATATCCCGCAAATCTTTACGGGAAGGTACGCCGCCGTGATTCCCCACGCCCCAAAGCGCGCAAGAAACCTCGTCGTTTTTGCGAAGTTCGATTCGATTTTCGATACCTTGACGAGCCATGCCCATCGGCGTGCAATACAGAGTTTCGCAACTTTCCCAAAACGCTTTGATTTTACTGCCGTCCGCGCTTTGCCAATAGAAATTCGATTCCTTCAAAGGCGTAATCTCTTTCATCGGACGACAAAAAATATACCCTTCGTAGCCGGTTTTCGCCAAAATCTGCACGATTCCTCTGTGATGTCCGAAAGAGTCGAAATTATACGCAACGGTCGGCATTTTTCCGAACTTTTCCGAAAAATATTCTCTGCCGCTTATAATTTGACGCAACAACGCCTCCCCCGAAGGAAAAATTACGTCCGGTTGCAACCACCAACCGCCCGAAATACGCCATTTCCCCTCCTCGACCAAATGCCGTATATCCGAAAACAACGCAGGGTCGCATTGCTCGATCCGTTCGTATAAATACGCTTCGTTGTGGCAGAACACGAAATCGAATTCTCCCAATAATTCCGCAGCCGAGCGAAACGTAGAAATCGCGGCGCCGACGCCGTCGTCCCAATCCCACATCCAAACGGGATCGATATGCGAATTACAAACCAAATGTAATTTTTTCATACATGTTCCTCACTTTTTTGCGTTTCTATGGCATTTCTCCAACAAGCGTGGCACATAGCCACGTAGGAATCGTTGCCGCCGAGCAATATTTGTCCGCCGTGCGTCACCACACGCCCTTCGCCGTCGATACGCGCATTGACGATCGCTTTCTTTCCGCAAGCGCAAATCGTCTTAATTTCCGTAATCGAATCCGCAATTTCGAACAACCGCCTGCTCCCCTCGAACATTCCGGTCAAGAAATCCGTACGAAGCCCGTAACACAACACGGGGATATTCCGCTTGTCTACAATCGCCCGAAGCTGATCGATCTGCTCCGCGCTGAAAAACTGACACTCGTCCGCGATAATGACGTCGTACTCGTCGCGAGAACGATACAACGCAAACAAGTCCATTTCCGGCGTAATAATCTCGGCATGCGCCGACAACCCGATCCGAGAACGCACCGCATCCGCACCGTCGCGAACGTCCACGGACGGTTTTATCAACAAAACCTTCATGCCGCGTTCCTCGTAATTAAACTTAGTAATCAACGCGTTTGCCGTTTTGGACGAACCCATCGCCCCGTACTTAAAATATAATTTCGCCACGAAAGCCAAAATCTCCTTAGTATATAATAGCAGTCAAAGTATACCATAGTAAACAAAGCTTGTCAAGAAAATATCGAAAAAATATAAAAAACTCGCCGAAGCAAGTCGGAATGAAACGTCCGAAAACAGGCAATACTTTCCGTAAAAACATTCGGAGGTTCTTTATGAAAACCAAAACCATGGACGGAAACGCCGCCGCAAGCTACGTTTCCTACGCCTTCTCGGAACTTGCGCTCATCTACCCGATCACGCCCTCTTCCCCCATGTCGGAACAAGCCGACGAATGGCAAGCCGCGCAAAAGCCCAATCTGTTCGGACAAGTCCCGAAAGTCGTACAAATGCAATCGGAAAACGGTGCGGCGGGCGCGATCCACGGCGCGTTGACTTGCGGAGCACTCGCCACCACGTACACGTGCAGTCAGGGATTGTTGCTTATGTTGCCCGACATGTACAAAATCGCAGGGGAACTGTTGCCGACCGTTTTCCACGTCAGCGCAAGAGCGCTTTCCACGCACGCACTGAGCATTTTCGGAGATCATCAAGACGTGATGGCTTGTCGTCAAAGCGGTTTCGCAATAATAGCCGCTTCTTCCGTACAGGAAACGTTTGACCTTGCGTTGATTGCGCATTTGGCAACCCTCCGTTGCGGAATACCTTTTATCCACTTTTTCGACGGTTTCCGCACTTCGCACGAAATTCAAAAAATCGAAATTCTCGATTACGACGAAATGCGTTCCTTAGTCCGTCCGCAGGATATTGAAACTTTTCGCGCGCGTGCTTTGACGCCCGACGCCCCCGAACAACGCGGCACTGCGCAAAACCCCGACGTCTATTTTCAAAACCGAGAAGCCGCAAACGTACTTTACGAAAACGTCCCGAAAATTCTGCAATCCGTCATGGACGAAACGGCAAAAATCACAAAACGGGCATACCGTGTATTCGATTACTTCGGTTTTCCGCAAGCCGAACAAGTCGTCGTAATGATGGGCAGCGGCATAGGCGCGATGGAAGAAACCATCGAACGATACAACTCCGAAGGCGGCAAAGTCGGGCTTGTCAAAATACGATTATACCGCCCTTTCGACGCACAAGCGTTTGTAAATACGCTCCCCGAAACCTGTAAAACGATCACCGTACTCGACCGTACGAAAGAAGCGGGATCTCTCGGCGAGCCGTTATATTTAGACGTTTGCGCAGCCGTACAGGAGTTTTCCCGTAAAAAAATCTCCGTCGTCGGCGGCAGATACGGGCTCGGTTCCAAGGAATTTACCCCGACGTCCTGTTACGCCGTATTGCAAAACATGCAATCGGAACGTCCGAAAAATCATTTCACCGTCGGAATAACGGACGACGTCGCGCACACCGACCTTCCCCTTACGCAAAAATACGTCGTCCCTTACCGCGGCGTTTCGTGCAAATTTTTCGGACTGGGTTCGGACGGCACGGTCGGTGCGAATAAAAGCTCCGTAAAAATCATCGGCGAATATACAAAATTGTATCCGCAGGCGTATTTCTTATACGATTCCCGCAAATCCGGCGGCGTCACGATATCCCATCTGCGTTTCGGCGAAGCGCCCGTCCGCGCAAGTTACCTCATCGAGGAAGCCGATTTCATAGCCTGTCACGACCCGTCCTACCCCGACCGCTACGATATGCTTTCCGACTTAAAAACAGGCGGTACGTTTTTACTGAATTGCCCGTGGCAGACGGCGGAAGACTTGGAACGAGAGCTTCCCTACCACGTTAAAAACGCAATCGCCGCGAAAAAAGCAAGATTTTACACAATAGACGGAACAAAAATC
Source organism: uncultured Clostridia bacterium (assembly GCA_964515795.1). Lineage (GTDB taxonomy): Bacteria > Bacillota > Clostridia > Christensenellales > Borkfalkiaceae > Scatosoma. The sequence goes on from CAZEVL010000014.1 coordinate 5,461, forward strand.
GCCAACGAACTCGGTCTAAGCGGCAGAAGCAGCTCCGTCATGCAAGCGGCGTTTTTCCGACTCAACCCGTCGATTCTGCCTTACGAGCGAGCCAAAACGATACTGAAAGAAACGCTCAAAAAACAATTCGCACGCAAAGGCGAGCGCGTCGTGGAACAAAATCTCGCCGCAGTAGACCGTTCCGAAACAGCCCTGCACGAAATCGATTATCCGAACGCTTGGTTGACGACGCAGGAAGGAAAACCGCCCGTAAAAGTATCGAACGACGCATATTTTCAGGCATTTTCCCTGCCTATCCTATCCCTCGACGGCGATAAATTGCCCGTTTCCGCATTCCGCCCCGACGGAACCGTCCCCACGGGCACGGCGAAATTCGAAAAACGCGGAACGGCGCGCGAAATGCCGCTCTGGATTGCGGAAAATTGCATTCAATGCAATCAATGCTCGTTCGTCTGTCCGCACGCCTGCATTCGACCGTTTTTATTACCCCGAACGGACGCCCCGTACGATTTCGCCGCTCGACCTGCCGTAGGTATCCCCGATATGCAATTTCGAATCCAAGTTTCACCTCTCGATTGCTTGGGTTGCGGCGTGTGCGCGCATACCTGCCCCGCCCCGAACAAAGCACTGGTCATGCGCCCGTCCGTAGACCTCGCAACCGCCGAAACGCCGAATTGGGATTTTTGTACGACCCTGCCGCAAGTTATCCCGAACACCTTTCCCCGCACCACCGTCAAAGGCAGTCAGTTTTATCCGCCGCTTTTCGAATTCTCCTACGCCTGCGCAGGTTGCGGAGAAACGCCGTATATCAAGCTTTTAACACAGCTTTTCGGCGAAAAAACGTTAATCGCGAACGCTACGGGCTGTTCCTCCATCTACGGCGGCTCCGCTCCGTCCTGCCCGTATACGAAAAACGCAGACGGGAAAGGTCCAGCTTGGGCGAGCTCGTTATTCGAAGACGCCGCAGAATTCGGCTTCGGTATGCGCCTTGCGCTGGACGCGCGTAAAAACGGAGAAAATCGTTCCGTTTGGGTAATCGGCGGCGACGGTTGGGCATACGACATCGGCTACGGCGGACTCGACCACCTATTCTCCCGCGAGGAAAACGTGAACGTTCTCGTATTGGATTCCGAAGTGTATTCCAACACGGGCGGTCAAAAATCCAAAGCCACGCCGCTCGGCGCGACCGCGCGTTTTGCCGTAAACGGAAAATCCGACGCGAAAAAGAATCTCGGACTTATGGCGATGAGTTACCGCTCCGTTTACGTCGCGCAAGTGAGCATGGGCGCAAACAAGCAACAGCTGCTTCGCGCATTCCTCGAAGCGGAAGCCTACGACGGCGTTTCACTGATCATCGCCTATTCGCCCTGCATCGCGCACGATTATCCGCTCGATTTTTCGCAGGAACACGAAAAGCTCGCCGTGGAATGCGGCTATTGGAATTTGTATCGTTACCACCCGAACGCCGAACGTCCCTTTACCCTCGACAGCCCGAAACCGACGGGCGATTTTAAGGCGTTTTTACAATCGGAAAACCGCTTCGCCGCCCTCGCCGCGAAAGACCCGAAACGCGCGGAGACGTTGCAGGCACAAGCCGAAGCCGACAGCCGCGCCCGATATGCGTTTTACAAAAAATTGCAAGACCTGCAACCGTGAGTGCCTTTCCGTATCCTCTCCCTCGGTTGCTTCGTGACGTTTCTCGCATAACGCAAACACCGCCGCGCTTGCTTGCCTCCCTCAGACGAGGGAGGTGCATTTTTGCGCAGTATTGAACAGACAACCCGTTCAAGCAAAAACAGCGGCGAAACTTCGCCGCTGTTTTGTATTTTATCTTAGTTCGTCCATCTTTTATCCGCACGCGCCCATGCGTCCAAACCGACTTTGTCGAAACCGTTGCCTGCATTCGTCACTTTGCCGCTCTCTGCCAAATCGTCGAACTGCGACTGTATCGTCTTTATCGTATTCACGGAAATTACGTAAGAATATTCTATCGTCTTATATTCTTCCATGCGCACCGTAACCCCCGGCGCCGTGTAGGACGTATTAAACACGTATGCGCCTTGATAGGAATACTCTATCTCTTGCATATTCGACATAAGACCTCGGGTGCTTAATGCATTCTCCCTCGCGTTTACGTTGTTCGCCACGCTGCAAGCCGTCGAAGTCGCCGTTCTGCCCGAAGTAAAGCGTTCCACGTTAGGAATATACATGCCGAGTGCCATTGCGTTTTCGTCGTTCCCGTTTGCCCAAGCAAACCAATCGCCGTGTTTCGAGCCTGCCGTATTCGACTCTACGTAAGCGTTCGACGTCCAAGCCGATAAACCGTCGTTATACGTCAATCCGCCGTCGGCGTTCTGCGAAACGTAATAATTCAAAGATTGCACCGTATACACCGCGGGAAGCTCTATCCCGTTGAACCCGATGCTCTCCATATTGCTAAAACCGTTCCAATCCACGAAACTGTTGTTGACGGTCAACGTACCGTCGTCGTTCAATCGATAGTAGTTTTCCATATACGATTTCGTGGTAGAACCGCCTTTAATCGTTCCTTCCAAATTCGCGTCGGTCTGTCCTTTCGCCCAGTCCATAGCGCGCGTTTTGACGTAAATATAGTCTTTCGTCACCTCGTAATCGATGATTTGCGAAGCGTTATTCGCGCAGTCGCCTGCCTGCACGGGATTATATTGCCATTTTATTGTTTCGCCGCTCGTCGTACAATCCGCTTGGGTGTAGCCGTTGGCGTCGTTGACGTTCGCATACCACGATTGTTGTATCTGTCTGCCGACGTCGTAATTGTTGATAAGATTTACCGCGCCGTCCGAGGGCAAGCTGCTCGTTTCGTGACCGTAATAACCGCTTTCGGTATTATATTTATAACCCCAACTGAAATAATGTCCATACTTATTCTCATCTACAAACCCATCTTTTGTCGTTTGTAATTTTACATTTCCCTTTTTCGTAGTAGGGGTACCCCAAAAATTCGTTTCCCAACCGCCGTCCGTAACGCCTTCATAGATACCGGAACGGGCGAGATAGGTGAGCGCACCGCCCAAGCCCAAGTGCGCGCCGACCGTCATAGAGAACGTATTGTCGTCCTTATCCGCAACCGTCTTCGTCACGTACACCTCTAATTCGCCCGAATTCCACACCCTCGCCTGCGAGGACAACGAGAGAAAGCGCACGTTTCCGCCCTTCTCGCCGACGTTGGAAAATTTTATCTTCGTTAAATACAAATTGTCCGCCGACAATCCGTACCCGACGCCGTTGGGACGATAAATATCCAAAAACTGTTTATGTTCTATCGTGCCTTTCTTCAAATAAAAGTCTTCTTCCGCCGTTTGCGTACCGTCTTCGTTTTGATAATAAAACACGCCCGTTACGTCAACGTTGGCAGAATAGCGCAAAGTAACGTACGCACCTGCCAATTTTCGATACTCTTCGGGAATCACGACCTCTTGCGTGCCGCCTTCGTTCGCCAAGTTCGTCAGTTTTTGCGAAGCCACGCCCTCCAACGAAATATCTTTCAAATACCACTCTTTCAAATTGTTGCGTTGCACGTCGGTGTACGGAGAGTAATTGTCGTTTTCCGCCACGCGATTCGGATATTGCAAGGTCGCGGACTGCATTCTGTCGGTGATTGCCGCCTGCGCTATCCACGAAGCGGAACGGGCGTTGGCTGCCTCGTATTCCGCATAGACGTACCGCACGGTACCATCGCTTTTCGTCAACTTAACGTACCCGATACCCGAAAATTTTCTGTTCAGATTCGTTTCCTTAATCTTCACGATAGAGCCGTAAAATCCGCAAACGCCGTTCTCTTCAAACGCCCAACCGTCAAACCCCGCCGAGGACTTTATATCCAAATGCGCTAAACCGTTTGCATTCAGCCATTCGTGCGTAAAGTTGCCGCCCATCAGCATATCGGTCGGCACGATCAACGTACCGAAAGAAACGTCCGTATATATGCCCGAATCCTTATCTGCTTTCAGCGCGTTTACGGTTTCCTCGGAAATTTCCGTGCGGAAGCGAATACCGCTCTTTTCCGAGTTGCCGGCAAGACGAATGGACGCGCCCGTCGCCATATGTATATCGTAAACGGTATTCAGCGTATCGCCGTAGTAACGGTCGCCTTTGCTTGTAGTATCGATATAATAAAAACTCGTTTCTTCTTCGAGGGCGTAACGCACGTCGGAGTCGTCCTTCGAAATATTCCGCGCGTAGCTCGGGAAAGTCGTCCCTGCCGACAGCGTAATCGAGTCCACTTTATGCAACGTCCCGGAATGCGTCAAACGAATAGCGAAGGTATTCTTTTCCGACCAAATATTGAAATACGCCGGATCGGAAATCCCGAATGCGTCGAAAACTTCTTGCAACGTCGTTTCGGTTTTTGTTACCCCGCCTCTGAAATAGAAAGTACCTTTCAACCGAACGGACGCGAGGAAGCCGATACGTTCCAACTCCGCCCGTATGGTATCCTTATTTTCAAATCTAACCTCTTCATTCGGCGTGTCGTAATCGGAAAGCGTAAACACAAGCCAGTTGTCCGTACCCGGCGTGTTATCCGCGTTTATTCCGTTATAATAGAGAAGTTGCGTGATTTTCGTAGGTTTATAGGCAGCGTAGCTGTATCCGCCCTTCAACGTCACGTTTTCCGTGACGACCTGCGATAAATCCAACGCCGCTCCGTTGCCGTCCGTCCAACCGTAAACGCCTACCCCGTTGGAATCCAAGGTATTCGGTTGTGTCATTGTAAAGCCCGTGCTTTCCGCCAAACTCCCGATCGTCTGCCCTTTCAACGCATATAAAGTCGCGTCGTTTAACGTCACCTCTGCCGTCAACGCAAAAGAAACGTCTTCGGTAAGAGTAGCTCCGTTATAGGAAAAACCGCTTGCCACTTTCAAAACGATTTCTTGCCCTGCCAAGGACTGAACGTATTGCTTATGTACGTATACACTCAGTGTTCCGTCTTTCGCACTCAACAAAACGGGATGGCGAAAACTCGCCTTATCTTCATGCGTCCAAGGGAAAGAATTATACGAATATCCGCTGTCGTCCGTAGTTTGGTTAATTTCGACCAAAGACGTCCCGTTGATAAAAATATTTTGGCGCAAAGAAACCCAACCATCATAACAATAATCCCAAACGTTTTCGCGATCCCACGTTATCGAAGGGAAAGTAACGTCGAATTTCCAAACGTCTTTTCCTTCCCCGTATTCCGTCGCATTACCGCACGTAACCTCGTCGCCCGAAAACGTCGTCGAATCGGCTTGCACCGTCGTAGTCTCCGAAGAGACCGCAAACAACGCGCCGACGGAAACAAACAACGCCGCCGCAAACAACCAAGCGGAAATCTTTCTTAAAAATCTCATCGTATACACGCTCCTTTCTTTCTACTTTTTATTATCCGAAAACGTCATAGTCTAAGTCATCGCCTACGCTGTTGCCGCTGCTATTTCCGTTGACACCGCCCATAGCGCCGGCATCAGGAAAGACGCCGATAGGAGAGCAACGAACGACGTCGTCCGTCACCCAAAGGACTTCCAAAGCAAGCTCTTCATACTCTTTTCGCATTTTATAAACTCCTCGAAATATTTCCGAAAACAAAATTTTTCCGTCGAAAGCGTTGAGATAAGCAACACACATCGCAAAACTTCGTCTTTTGTTTCGGAACGTCTTTTTATTCTCCGTAAAAACGTCCGCAAAATTCAAAACAAACGCTTTATACACTATTTATAATAGCATATTTTTATGCTTTTGTCATCATTTTTTTGCATACTTTTTTAATTATTACGTAACCGTTTTTCGTTTTCTCTCGCACAACAGCCGCGTGAAGATACCCTCTCAAAGCGAGCCGAGGAAAATACCATGCTTAATTCTCTCCGACGAGGTAGGTGGATTTGCGCAGCAAAAAGACGGAGGGAGAGCTTCGTTTAACTATCTTACGACAATAATCGTTTCGACAATCCTCCCCTGCCCCTCCTTTACACAAGGAGGGCATTGACAGCATTCTTTTCTCTTTCCTTTTCCTTGGTCGCTTCGTGACAACGCCTCCTTAATGGGGAGCCGAATGCGTGCAACGTTCCTGACGCGCAAAAGCCGCCCCGTTTGAAAAACGGAGCGGCTTGCATAGTGTCCGCAGACGGTTGATTTTTATTCGTCTTGTACCTGCCCTGCCCGTTTCGCCTCCGAAAGCAGCAGCTTAATACGATTGAGCTGGTTTACTTCGCTTGCGCCCGGGTCATAATCCACCGCGGCGATATTGGCATACGGATACGCTTCTTTCAGGGTTTTTATAACGCCTTTCCCGACAACGTGATTCGGTAAGCAAGCAAACGGCTGAATGCAGACGATATTCGGCGTGCCGCTTGTAAGCAGCTCCACCATTTCCCCTGTCAGGAACCAGCCTTCCCCGTATTGATTCCCGATAGACAGGAAAGGTTTCGTCATTTCCGCAATTTCGGTAATCGACACGGGTGCGTCGAAGCGTTTGCTTGCCTTCAATGCGTCCGTCGCAGGTTTTCGCCATTTTTCCAACAAGCGAATACCAAGCTTCGATACCCACATCGTACTTTTTTTCGTGGAATAATTTTCGCATTTATATATGCCGTTATACAGGCTGTAATTCAAGAAATCCAACAAATCGGGAACGACCGCCTCCGCGCCCTCGCGCTCCAACAAGTCTACCAAATGGTTGTTTGCCAAGGGCATGTATTTGACGAGTATCTCTCCGACCACGCCGACGCGCGGTTTTCGCATGCGCTCGTCAATCGGGAATTCGTCAAACTCACGCACCAGTGCTTTACACACTTTTCGATACGACCACTCGCTCTTTTTATTGACGATCGAATCGACGCAAATCTCTTTCCATTTTTCGCAGAGCTCGTTCGCAGAGCCTTTCTCGATTTCATACGGGCGCACGCGATATAGACAACGCATCAACAAATCGCCGTATACGACGGCGCGCATCGCATCGAGCAGAATCGGCAAACCGAGCTTAAAGCCTTCGTTTTTCTCCATACCGTTCGCATTCAAAGAAATAACGGGGATATGCGGCAAGCCTGCCTTCTCCAACGCTCGACGGATAAACGCCACGTAGTTGCTCGCCCGACAACAACCTCCCGTCTGCGTCATAATCACGGCAAGGCGGTCGGTATCGTATTTACCCGAAAGCACCGCGTCCATAATCTGCCCTACCGTAACGATGGACGGATAACAAGCGTCGTTGTTGACGTATTGCAAGCCTTTATCCACCGCCGCACGATTGTCGTTATCCAAAATCACCAAGTTATAACCGTACTTCTTGAATACTGGCTCCAACACGTCGAAATGTATGGGACACATCTGCGGCGCAAGAATGGTGTAACCGTCGTTCTTCATTTGTGCGGTGTATTCCGCGCGTTCGTAAACGAGCGGTTTCGGATCCGCTTTCACACCCTTCTCGCGACGCATCTGCATTGCCGCCAACAAACTGCGGATACGGATACGCACCGCGCCGAGGTTGTTCACCTCGTCGATCTTTAAGACGGTGTACAGCTTATTGCAACGCTCCAAAATCTCGTTGACTTGATCGGTCGTCACCGCGTCCAAACCGCAACCGAAGGAATTAAGCTGAATCAACTCCAAATCGTCGCGACGGGAAACGAACTCCGCAGCCGTATACAAACGGGAATGATACGTCCACTGGTCTACGACGCGAAGAGGTCGCTGAGGTTCGAAATCGATCGGCAAACTGTCCTCCGTAAAGACGTCTAACCCGTACGAAGCGATGAGTTCGGGGATACCGTGATTGATTTCGGGGTCGATATGGTAAGGTCTGCCTGCAAAAACAATCCCCCTGCCGCCGCGCTTTTCCATTTCTTGAAGAGCTTTTCTGCCTGCTTCGCGGATATCGGATTTTGCCGCCGTTTGCGCGTTCCATGCGCTGTGCACGGCACGCAGAACTTCGGCTTTGGGAATATCCCACGTTTCCGCACAAACTTTCATCAATTTTTTCGCAACCGACGTTTCGTCCGTGAACGCAAGGAACGGTCGGATATATTTGACGTTTTTCGTCTTTAAGTCGTCTACGTTGTTTTTCAAATTTTCGGGATAAGAAACGACGATCGGACAATTAAAATGATTTTGCGCGTTTTTCGTTTCTTGCCGCTCGTAAAAAACGCAAGGGTGAAAAATCGTCCGTATGCCGTTATCGATCAACCATTGCACGTGACCGTGCGCCAGCTTTGCCGGGTAACACTCCGATTCCGACGGAATGGAGTCCATTCCTCTTTCGTACAATCTCCGATCGGACTGCGGCGACAAGACGATTCGGAAACCGAGTTTGGTAAAGAACGTGGACCAAAACGGGAAATTTTCGTACATATTCAACACGCGAGGGAGCCCGATTTCTCCGCGCGGTGCAGGCGTTTGCGCATATATATCGTCGAATTCGAAGATTCTTTGACGCTTATATTCGACAAGATTTACGCCTTTTTTCGCAGTCGAACTCGTACCTGCCCCCTTCTCGCAACGGTTCCCCGTGATATGACTGCGACCGCCCGAGAAACGATTGACTGTCAACGTACAGGTATTGGCGCAGCCCTTACAACGGGTAACGCTCGTTTGATAGGAAAGCGACGAGATTTCGTCCAAAGACAGCATAGACGATTGCCGCCCCGTATACCCCTCCTTGGCGATTAACGCCGCGCCGAAAGCACCCATAATCCCCGAAATGTCGGGACAAGTCACTTCCACGCCCGCTATTTTCTCCAAGGCTCGCAGCACGGCATGGTTATAAAACGTACCGCCCTGCACGACGATATGTCGACCGAGCTGTTCGGGATTTGTCAATTTAATGACTTTATAAAGCGCGTTCTTGATTACGGAATAGGCAAGCCCTGCCGAAATATCCGCCACCGTCGCGCCCTCTTTCTGCGCCTGTTTCACGTTGGAATTCATAAATACCGTGCAGCGAGTGCCCAAATCGACGGGATTTTTTGCAAACAGTGCCTCCATGGCAAACTCTGCCGCCGTCAAACCCAACGAACCGGCAAAATTCTCGATAAACGAACCGCACCCGGAAGAGCACGCCTCGTTCAGCGTGACGGTATCGACAAACCCGTCTTTCAACTTGATACATTTCATATCCTGACCGCCGATATCCAACACGCAATCGACTTTCGGATCGAAAAATGCCGCCGCTTTACTATGCGCAACCGTTTCGACTTCGCCCGCGTCCAACCCGAACGCCGCCTTCAAGAGTGCCTCGCCGTAACCCGTCGAACAAGAACGAACGATCTTCGCCGTATCGGGCAAAAGCTCCGACAATGCCTTGATTGCGTCTATCGCCGTCTGCACGGGATTGCCTCGGTTGTTGGAATAATGCGAAAACAACAATTCGCCCTTTTCGCCGATCAACGCCAACTTTGTCGTGGTCGAACCTGCGTCGATACCCAAATAACAATTCCCGACGTAATCGGAAATTCTGCCTTTTTCCAGCGACGCACGTTCGTGCCGCATACGAAACACTTCATACTCCGCTTTATTCTCGAACAAAGCAGGCAAACGCTTGATTTCCGATTCCAACTGCACGCCCCGTGAAAGACGAGCGATTAAATCCTCGCAAGCAAAACCGTTTTCGGGTTCCGCCGTCAACGCCGAACCGAGCGCGGCGAATAAATGCGAATTGTCGGGATCGACGATTTTGTCCTCCGTAAGCTTTAATGTCCGTGCAAACGCCTTTTTCAGCTCCGTCGAATAGTGCAACGGGCCGCCTAAAAACGCAACCGTGCCGCGTATCGGCTTACCGCATGCCAACCCCGAAATGGTTTGATTGACGACCGCTTGAAAAATCGAAGCGGCAAGGTCTGCCTTTTGCGCCCCTTCGTTGATAAGCGGCTGGATATCCGTTTTTGCGAACACGCCGCAACGCGCCGCTATGGGATAAATCGTTTGATAGGACTTCGCCGCTTCGTTTAAGCCTTCTGCGTCCGTCTGCAACAACGACGCCATTTGATCTATAAACGAACCCGTTCCGCCGGCGCAAACGCCGTTCATACGCTCCTCGACGCCGTTCCCGAAATAAATGATTTTCGCGTCTTCGCCGCCGAGTTCGATTGCGACGTCCGTTTGCGGCGCGACGTGACGAATCGCAGCGCAGGTCGCCACGACTTCTTGCGCGAAAGATATGCCGATTGCTTTGCCCAAGCTAATCCCGCCCGAGCCCGTAATTTGCGGATAGAGTATACATTCGCCGAGTTTTTCCCTCGCGTCCTGCAACAACGTGCAAAGAGTCGCTTGCGTACGCGAACGATGACGGCGATATTCGCCGTAGACTATTTTATTTCCTTCGTCCAAAAGGACGAGTTTGACAGTGGTAGAACCAACGTCGATACCTGCCCGATATTTTTTCATAGATTGTTTTCCTTTCTTTTGTACGTATGCTTTATTCGCCTAAAATATTCTGTGTTTCTTCCAATAATGCGACGAGCTTTGCAAATTTTTCTTCTCCCAATCCCGACTCGAACTTTTTCAACATCGCGTTGAGCCGAGCGTCTGTTTCCGAAACGAGCAGTTTCGCTTTTTCCGTGGGTATAACATAAAAACTGCGTTTATCCGACAATATATACTCTCGAAAGACGTACCCGTTTTTTTCCAACATATGGATATGCGCCGTCACCATCGATTTGGAGACGTCTAAATGCTCCGCGATTTTTAAGGGTATAAGCGGTACGTTTTCTTTAACGATAACGTTTAATACGCCCAGCTCGCTCGGACGAATCGGCAAATCGTTTTTCCATTGCATATAATTTCTGCCGAATTTGCAAAACACCGCATTCGCATTCACGTATTTGTTCATAATGCGCTCCCGTTCCGTTCTTTACATGTATTATAGTTTACCCGAGTGAACTTGTCAAGCGTTTCGAAGTCTTTCCGAAATTTACACGTAAATTTTTCGTTTCGCACACAAAAGACGGTTATGCTTCCGATTCCTTTCCCTATATGGAAAAATCCCTCGCCGAAACGAGGGATTTACGTCACATATTATACCAAATAATTGTAAAAATTACAGCAAGCAACAGGAAAAATAATCCTGTAAACAGAAGGCATTTATCCCCCGGTTTCTTTATTTTGCCTGTTTTTCGTTCTCGATACTGCGCATAAGTTTCGGTATTCTTTCTCCCCATGGGGATAAAAGAGCGAACGACTCGATTCAAAACATACCCGATGCCCAAAAAGCCGCCCTCACCGCTGATAAACAGCATGCCCGCAAACATAGTCATCAATGCTCCGGCAGTAAAGGTCGCATCGGACAAAACGAGCATATTTGCCTTTGCATCGTTACCGAAAAAGCCTCTTATCGTAAACACAATAAACATGATACCGACGGCAACGCCGAAACATACGGCGTATTTAATCCATACCGTTTTTTTATCGTTACTCACTACGTTCAACCGCCTGTTTATTTTAACAATTCCTTATATTTAGCCTCTTCCTCGTCGTTACAATAGACAAAGTGACCGGGCGCAACTTCACGCATGGTAGGTTTATTTACGGAATAATCGTGTTCCGCAATCGGATTATACGTGACTCTGATACGTTTTTTCTCGTAAATGGGGTCGGGCAAGGGAATTGCCGACAACAACGACTTCGTATACGGATGCAAAGGATGTTTGAACAACTCGTCCGAAGACGCAAGTTCTACCATCTTACCGAAATACATAACGCCTATTCTGTCCGAGAAATATTTCACGACAGACAAGTCGTGCGCGATAAACAAAATCGTCAAGCCCAAACGTTCGCGAAGGTCGTTTAACAAGTTGATAACCTGTGCCTGAATGGATACGTCGAGTGCCGAAATAGGTTCGTCCGCGATGATCATTTCCGGTTGCATAACAACGGCTCTTGCGATACCGATACGCTGACGCTGACCGCCGGAAAATTCATGCGGATAACGATCGGCATGCTCTCTTACCAAGCCAACCGTTTCCAGAATTTCATACACTTTTTCGTTGATATAATCCTTATCGCGAATACCGTTAATAATCAAACCTTCCGCAATAATTTCGCGAACCGTCATACGAGGGTCGAGCGACGCAATCGGGTCTTGGAAAATCATCTGAATCTGCGTAATCAATTTACTCTTTTTTGCCGCATGACGTCTTGCTTTCCATTCCTTACACAATGCAGCCTGCTTTTCTTCGTCGCCTTCCGCCTCGGCAAGTTTGCTTGTATACTCCTCATCGAGCTTAGCCACCAAAGAAGCAACATACTGCTTATCCACAGCTTTACCGTCTAACTTTGCGGAACGAATCAAGGCTCTGTTTTCATCGACGACTTTACCGAGTTCTTCGTTCACTTCGGTGATTTTTGCTTGAATCTCGTTAATTTTTTCTGCATCGTCACCGACTTGTTTCAACTCGGCGCGAAGTGCCTTAATCTTTTGTGCGGCTTCTTTACGAGCATTTTCTATAGCGTCTTTGTACGAACGCGTACCTGCCCCTACTCTTTGACCTTTGAAATATACGTTTCCAGACGTAATATCGTACAATTTGATAATCGAACGACCGGTTGTCGTTTTACCGCAACCGGACTCACCAACGAGTCCGAACACTTCGCCTTTTTTAATTTCAAAACTCACGTCGTCAACCGCTTTGAGGTCCTTATGACCCATTCGGAAATATTGACAAAGGTGGTCCACTTTTAACAAAACTTCGTTATTGTTCTCCATTTTCGCCTCTCTCCTTCATACGTTTGATACGTTCTGTAATGATTTTGGGTATCTCCACCTTGGGAGCATTCGGATGCAGCAACCACGTCGCGGCATAATGCGTCGGCGTAACCTCGAACATCGGAGGTTGCATCTCGTAGTCGATTTCCATTGCATATTTATTTCTTTCCGCAAACGCGTCGCCGACGGGCGGATAGATCATATTCGGCGGCGTACCGGGAATCGCGTCCAACTTCTCATTGGTATCCAAGTCGGGCATAGACGAAAGCAATGCCCAAGTATACGGATGCTGAGGGTTGTAGAACACTTCGTTCGCCGTACCGTATTCCACGATTTTACCTGCGTACATAACGGCAATTCTGTCCGCCATGTTCGCCACGACGCCCAAATCGTGCGTAATGAAGATAATGGAAAGATTACGCTCCGCTTTCAAGCGGTTGATAAGTTCCAAAATCTGTGCCTGAATCGTCACGTCGAGTGCCGTCGTAGGCTCGTCGCAGATCAAAATATCGGGGTTCGCCGACAGAGCAATCGCGATAACGATACGCTGACGCATACCGCCGGAAAATTCAAACGGGTACTGCTTATAACGGACGCGAGGTTCGGGAATACCGACTTCCTCCATGAGCTTAATCGCCTTTTCTTTGGCAATACTCTTCGTGAGCTTATAAACAACCTGCGAAGCTTTTTCTTTAAGATAATCTACAAGTTCTACGCAACGCTTATCGAAATCGACGTTACCTGCGTCTGCGATATCGTTCTTAAACTTGTCGATGACACGTTGCAATACGCTAACGATTGCGTCGATTTGTCTTTCGGGATCAACGACAGCTTTCGGAACGACTTTCCAATCGACGTGCTTGCCCTTCGCGACGAGCGCGTCGTGCTTTGCCGTCTGTTTTGCGAAACGTTCTTCTTCTTTCGGATTGTTCTTTATATAGAAGAAATATTTATCCGCTTCTCTTTGCAATGCGCCGGAGAACGTATACGCTACGTTGTCTTTAACGATTTGCAAAGCGTCAATGGAATCCCGAACTTTTTTACAAACGTTTTTACAAACGACGTCGGCATCCGCCTTGGTGATATTACCGCTCTTAAAGAAGGCGATTGCCTCGTTCAAAGCGTCCACCGCGATTTTCTTGTTTTCAATCGTCTTATTAAAGGAATACCGAATCGCGATTTTCTCCAATTCCAAGAAAGAGAGCATAAAGTCTTTTTGCAAGAAATCGAATGCCGTTTCGTTAGCTTCTTCTGCGGACATCTGCGTCAAATCCTCGTCGGGATTCTTGTATACGTAATATCCGATACGGAAGAAATTGTACGGCGTCTGCGCGAGCATTTCCGTCAAAGTGCCTTTAATCTGCGCCAAAAGCTCGATAACACTTTCGGAAACTTCCGTCTGCTGCGTCTTCTTACCGAACAGCCCCTTGACGGACTCGACAAACGATTCTTTCGCTCTTTCTTCGGCTTTCAACTCGGACAGGCGTACCGTGTACGCATTCAACTTATCTAAATGCTTCGAAGTGAAATACTTATCGTCGATAGCCTTTAATTTACGACCGACCGAAACAAGCAACTCCGATACGTCGACCTTTTGTTTCTTTTCGACGAGGAACAAAAATTCGTCAACGACGGCAATCAATTCTTCTGCGGTATTTTTCGATTCGTTGTAACTGTTTTCGAGCTTAATTGCCTGAATATTAAAGTCATCGAACGTTTTAATATATTTCGCAACGTTATCGAGTTTCTCCGCAGTGTCTTCGGAAACGTCTTGCGATAACGCTTTCGTCATCATTTCCGACAGCGTAGCCAATTTCTTATTGAATTCAGTGCGTCCCTCTTTACGATTCGCTTTATTTTTCAAAAGCATCGCTTCGGTAATTTGCTTACCCGTACGCATAATCGGATCGAGTGCGGAAAGCGGATCTTGGAACACCATCGCAATTTTGTCGCCACGCAATTTATGCATTTCTTCTTCGGGAATACGCAATAAATCTTGTCCGTCATATAAAATTTCGCCGCTTTCCACAACAGCGTTTGCTGCGGATATCCCCATAATCGCCTTCGAGGTAACGGACTTACCGGAGCCCGATTCCCCGACGATAGCGAGGGTTTCACCCTTATACAGGTTAAAATTGATATCACGAACCGCTTGCACCTTCCCGGCTTGCGTACGGAAGGAGATAGCTAAGTTTTTAACTTCAATCTTTTTTTCCATATCTTAATCCTCCGCACCTCTGAGCGACGGGTTGAACGCATCGCGCAATCCGTTACCGAACAAGTTGAACGAAAGCAACAACAATGCCAAATATACGGCAGGGAACATAGCAATATGCGAGAATCCCGCCACCAAAGCGGGTTGCCCGTTTGAAAGAAGCGTACCGACGCTCGTCAAATTGCCGCTCGACAAACTTATAATCTTCAAATAGCTCAAATTGATTTCCGAATAAATCATAGACGGAATAATCAAAGCACAACTGGTAACAAGAGTACCCAGCGCATTCGGGAAAATATGTTTCCAAATAATACGGCTATCTTTTGCCCCGAGCGTCCTTGCTGCCAAAACGTATTCCTGATTTTTATAACGATAGAACTGCATACGCGTTCTCGACGCCATACCAATCCACCCGGTTGCCACGAAAGCGATAAATAGTACTATTATATTCAATACCGTACCGTTTAAGCTCTTCGATAAAAATTCACGAAGCAACGTAACGACGATCATTGTAGGAACGGCAGACAAAATATCCGAAAAACGTTCCATAACCAAGTCGATTTTACCGCCGTAATATCCTTCGATCGCACCGTAGATTGCACCGACAACCAAGTTCACTAAGGAAATGCTAATTGCAAATGCATACGAGAAAATGGCACCGGAGCAAAGACAAGTGAATACGTCTTGCCCGTCCGTTGTCGAACCGAACAGGAAAGAAGGTTTGCTGATACCGTCTTTCAACACGTACGTATGACGGAATATATAATACTCATAATAATTCACACGTACTTCCCAGTAATTTTCACCGTCTTCAACCGCGGTAGGCTGAACGATCGCATATTCGTATTCCACGCCGTTTTCGCCGTCGCCTGCAATACGCAGCGAATTGTAGTTATCGTTTGATTCTTCACCGACAGCGTGACTCTTATATACGGGAATAATATCGTTGTTCTCGTCTTTTTCGATTTTGAAAATACCCGTATTCTTGTCATAAGAGGTTTTATAGTAGTACTGCGCCAGCTGATCCTCGCCTACACGCATAGCGTCGGGGCGATTTCTTTTTACGACCGTAGGATACATTACCTGAACGTTTTCTTTGATTTGGTATTCCTGTAAAAGCTGATATTCCGATTCGGAAATTGTTATATATTTACAGCCCCATTTTTGGTAATAATCCATACGAACGTAATACATTGCGCCGACTTTTTCATACTCGCCTTTGTCTTGATTTTTGATGGCATAATGCCCCGTTTCCAAACCGGCATAGTAATAGAGCTCAAAATTCTCGCGATTCAACGATTCGTCTCGGCAACCGTCCCAGAAATTTGTGTTTGCAAACAATTCGCATTTCGGTAACGTCGTCTTAAAATAATCGTCTTTATACTGCACGGTATACGGCGTAAAACAAGACCCCAAGATGACGAAAATCAACAAAGCCACAATAATGACAGCCCCGAAAATAGCGCCCTTATTTTTTGCAAAACGCGAAAAAGCGTCTTGCATATACGTACGAGGTTTCGTAATCAACTTTTTATCGTGCGATAAATCTTGAGAGGAAACAAATTTAAATTTTTCCTTAGGTATATTCTGTAATTCCATATTACTTTGCCCCCATTCTGATTCTCGGATCGATAAATCCGTAACTGATGTCCACGATAATCCCCGCCAATAACCCGATAAGCGTATAGAACGAAGACAACAACATAAAGAAATTGTAGTCGAGATCTTGAATCGACGTCAAATACAAAGCCCCGACCCCGGGAATCGAGAACATGTTCTCGATAATCAGCGAACCGCTCAAAACTGAAATAAATTCACTCAAAATCATAGGGAAGATAGGCACCATCGCATTTCTCAAAGCGTGACGAACGGTAGCTTGTCCGCGCGTCAACCCCTTGGTACGCGCCAATAACATATATTCTCCCGTCAAGACTTCCGTCAATTCCGCACGCGTATAACGGGCATATCCTGCAATCGAACCGAAACACATCGAAAAGACGGCAGGAAGCATATTATAAAACATCTTCCACGACAAATAGCTCACGTCGTCCGGAACCACTATTTTGAACCAACCGAGCTTAAAGCAGAATATATATTGAATCAAGAATGCATAAATAATCCCGGGCAATGCAATCATTATAATGACGCCCGTAGAAATTACTTGATCTTGCCATTTATTTTTCTTCAAAGCCGCAAGTATGCCGAGCCCCAAGCCGATAGGCACACCGATCAATGAAGAATATACGTTAAGAAGGATTGTAGGAGGCAATTTTGAAACAAAAATCTCCCACACGGACAAACCCGTATACATACGAATACCGGTACCGAAATCCCCGCGAGTCACAATTTTCTTCACGTAGTTCCATAATTGAACCAAGATCGGGTCATAATATCCTTGTTTAATACGCCACTGCTCTATCAAAACGGGATCCGTCCCAAGCCCTTTCGGGGTCGGAAGCGGAAGCAATTTTATCAAAACGAAACACATCGTAAAAATAATGAAGAAGGTCATCAACATCAAACCGATACGTTTCATTACATATTTGAACATATACATTGGTAATACTCCTTAACACAACCCAAAACGGCGAAGATACAGAACTGACATCTCCGCCGATTTGAATTAGTCTTTAATTCATTTTATTCGTCACGACTAAACTTATAGTTTAATATACCGTTCTTGCCGTTTTCGCTTACGAATTGAGCCCATTCGCTATCATCAAAGTGATACGTCATATAACGAAGCCCGCCGTAACCCATAAACGTGTTGTATTCATAAGAGGTATAATCGCACTTATAAGTCATCAAGCTTGCACTATAACGGCTGTATACGGGAATCGAATAATATGCCTGCAATACGGCAGCTTCCACTTCACCGAGAACCGTCAATCTGTCTTCGATCGTCCAATCACCGACAGTAAGGTTCAACTTAGCGTCGGACTTACCTTGCATATTACTGTTCCATTCATTCAAGTTATACGTATGTTCTTCACCGTCGCTCAACTTAATGGTTAAGCTTACAGTATCGGGATCCCAACCCAATGCATAACGATTCGCTTCGGAAATTTGCGTTTCACCTAAGAGATAGAACGGGTTGAATGCCGCAGAACCCCAAGCACCGAAACAAAGGTCGTATTCACCGTCCGCGAACTGTTCGGCCCACGTAGCGGAAGAGAACGTGAAATATTTGATTTCAACCAAGCCTTCAAAAGGAGTACCCTTCGTTGCTTCGTCAAGTGCATTCTGGAACCAGTTTCTTACACGTTCCGTATTAGCGTTTTCTTCTTGGATACCATACGTCAAGATGATCTTTTCGCCGTCTGCGTAGTCACCGGCTTCTTTTGCTTTATTGTAAGCTTCCGTCATCTTCTGTCTTGCAAGGTTGATATCATAACCGGTCATCGCGTCCAAAGCGTCATCGATGTCATTGTACGTAACCGAACCGATCTTCCATTTACCTTCACCTAAATCGGTTGCGCCGTACGCTTTCAAAATAGCCGACTTAGCCTGCGTCGTGTTTCTGTACGTCAAACCGTTAGCAACGTCATAATAGTACATATTGTTCAACAAACCGAGTGCCGCCTGCGAAGAAGGGCTGTTCGTTGCGCAATAGTTATTGCGGTCGAATGCCAAGGACATAGCCTGACGGAATTCCGTATAGTTCAAAAGAAGATTGTTTCTGGTTTCCGTACGAGTATTTGCATTCGACTGAATGTTCAAGTCATACGTATACGTATCCGGCGTGAAGTATGCCTGACGAGAAGATCTGTATTCGTTTGCAATCGTAACGTCCATACCGATAGCGTCGATTTCACCCTTTTGGAAGAGCTGCCAAGCAGTAGACCATTCGGCAACCTTTATCGTCTTAATCGTATCCGTCTGGAACTGACCTGCGTATTGTTCCATACCGTAGCCGTACCATTCTTCGTTACGAACGATCGTATAGGATTTATCTCTCTGATAATCGCTGAGTTTGTATGCACCCCAGCTTGCGCTGCTTGCCAAATCGGTACAATAGGTATTCGTCCACACGTCGTTAGACTTATCTACGCATTTTTCCCAAAGGTCTTTCTTAACCAAGGGGAAGCTCTCCAAATAATAAGCAGCTTCGTACGTCAAATTACCTTCATCGTCAATAGGGCTGAGCGTATTATCGATAACAAGTACCAATTCATACGGATTTTCGCCTACGAAATAGCCTACTTCGGAGAAATCCATTTCGGGATAGGTAAATTCCGCAACAAAGAAATGCAATTCTTCGTTGGGATCCGTTTTCCACCAACCGAGCACTTCTTCCCAAGTCGCTTTCATCGTAGCGTCGGCTTTAATTTCCGCCAACGTCTTACCCTGCATCGAAAGAATCGTAGCTTTATCGCCGGGCATACCGTAATTAGCAGCCAAATAATCGATTACGTCGGATGCCGTATAAGAAGAAGGGAAACCGATCGATTCACGAACGTATGCAGTAGCTCCGTCGTAATCCTTGTTTTCGGTAGGGTTACCGAGCGTAAACACGAGTTTGTCGTCAATGGACTCCGAATACGTCTTATAAGCCGTACTACCGGTAAACCAACCGGATTGTCCTTGGTAAACGTATTCCTGAGCGTTGTGAATAATGTAGTTACCGCTGTAATAGTTAGACGCGGTATCGAACAAATAGTTCGGAGACAACTGCTGTTGCATCGTATAAACGAAATCTTCCGCTTTAATAGCGGTACCGTCGTCCCAAGTCAAATCGTCACGAAGCGTAATAGCAAACGCGTGATGACCTTCCGCAATATCTTCTTCCGTAAGACCGTATTTTCCCGAATATCTGTCCGTTACATCTTCCAACTTGGTTGCCGCGGAATAATCGACTACGAATTCACCGGAAGCAATACTGCCGTCAGCGTTATATTTATAGTTGTATTCGAAGAAAGAACTATTGAAATAAGCCGCCATATCACGGTTCGTACCGTCGCTCGACGTAAATTCGCACCAAGTATTAGGCATTTGGGAAGTATAATCGTTCCACGTATACGATTTCGTATCTTCCCAACCGGTACGTTCGCGCTTGGTTATGGTATACGGCGTATCTACGTCATTATTGTTATTACCGCTGCTGTCTTTACCGCCGCCGCAAGCAACAAAGCTCGTCGCCATCATCATGCTCATAACCAATGCGAGCATTGATTTGATCTTTTTGTTCATAATGAATATCCTCCATTAAAAGTTTACAATTTTACTATTTGCGAAATATTCTTCCTCTAAACGCCTTTCCCGACGAAACCGAAATTGTCCTTTCACAAATGTTGTTAGTATTATATCACATAAATTTCACCTTGTCAAGAATTTTGGAACAAAAAAACGAATAGATTTTTTGTTTTTAATTAAAAAAATCGATTGATTGCAAAAAAACGGCGTTTTTTTATTCGTTTTTTCGATTTATTTCTCTTTCTCGCCCGATATTTTGCATACAATGCCGTCATTTTTTGTTTTTTTCAAAGCGGCTCGACAACGAGATATCCACATTTTCACAATCTTCTTTGCACAGAGTGAGCCGAGATGCCCTTCTTGTGCAAAGGAGGGTGACGCACGAAGTGTGTCGGGAGGATTGAAAAAAAATCACAACTTTGCGGTAAAATCAACAAGCAATCCCTCAGTCTGTAAACAGACAGCTCCCTTTACACAAGGGAGCCTTATGCCTCGCGCTTCTTTACACAGAGGGGAGCCAAAAAGCCCTCCTTGTGCAAAGGAGGGTGACGCACGAAGTGTGTCGGGAGGATTGAAAAAAATCACAACTTTGCGGTAAACTCAACAATCAATCCCTCAGTCTGTAAACAGACAGCTCCCTTTACACAAGGGAGCCTTATGCCTCGCGCTTCTTTACACTGAGGAAGCCGAAGGCGTTCGTTGCACTTCCCCACACGCCGCCCCTGCCTCCCTCTGTCGAGGGAGGTGGATTTTTGCGAATGCAAAAAGACGGAAGGAGAGATATATTGTTTAATCCTACCTTACAGTACGTCTTTTTTCTCTCCCTCAGTCACTATCGTGACAGCTCCCTCGTCAGAGGGAGCCAAGAATATCTCAGTCACTTCCGTGACAGTTCTCGCATAACGCAAGGAAAACGTTATGCTCGGTCACGCGAGCAACTACCTATCGTTGCTCGCTCGTCTCGTTCCTCGTCAGAGGGAGCCAAGATGCCCTCCTTGCGCAAAGAAGGGTGGCGCACGAAGTGTGTCTGGAGGATTGAAAAAATCACAACTTTGCGGTGAACCAGCAAGCAATCCCTCAGTCTGTAAACAGACAGCTCCCTTTACACAAGGGAACCTCATGCCTTACACTTCTTTACACAGAGGAAGCCGAGAAAGCCCTCATTTGCGACTATATATTATAAAAGCGGCTCTTCGTAAAAAGAACCGCTTTTCGGGCTTAGCCGTTAAAGATATTCATGCGAGTCACAAGCATCTCGTTACAGTCGCTTTCAAGGA
>CAZEVL010000015.1:0-6355 GCA_964515795.1 uncultured Clostridia bacterium
GATCAAAGGACGCATATAACGGAACAAGAAAGTGTACAGCAAAATTCGGATATGCGCGCCGTCCACGTCGGCATCGGTCATGGAAATAATTCTGTCGTAACGGAGTTTGCTTTCGTCGAACTCGTCCAAAATCCCGCCCCCGAACGCCGTGATCATCGACTTGATTTCCTCGTTTTCGAGAACTCGGTTCAAACGCACCTTTTCCACGTTCAAAATCTTACCGCGCAACGGCAAAATAGCCTGAAAACGTCTGTCTCTGCCCTGTTTTGCCGTACCGCCTGCCGAGTCGCCCTCTACGATGTAAATTTCGCAAAGCTCGCTGCGTCTGTCCGAACAGTCCGCCAATTTTCCGGGCAACGTCGTCGAACCCAACACGCCTTTTCTTCTTGTCAACTCTCTTGCGCTTCTTGCCGCGTCGCGCGCCTTTTGCGCCGTAATGCAACGAAGCACCAACTCTTTGGCGATCGCAGGGTTTTCTTCCAAAAACGTAGCCATATGCTCGGTCACGCATTTATTGACGAAGGTACGAATCACGGAGTTATTCAGCTTGTCCTTCGTTTGCGATTCGAACTGTGCGTTGACGAGTTTCACGGAAACGACTGCCGTAATACCTTCACGCACGTCCTCGCCCGTAAGCTTATCGCTGTCTTTCAAAATATTCTGTCTTTTTCCCGCATCGTTGATGACTTTGGTAAGCGCCATTTTCAAGCCTTCCACGTGCGTACCGCCGTCGATGGTATTGACGTTGTTCGCGTAACTGTAAATCACCTCGTTATACGATTCGTTGTACTGAATCGCCACTTCGCAAACGGTGTCGCCGTCCTGTTCCTCGAAATATACAGGCGCGGGGAACAACAACTCCTCGCGGTTTTTATTCAATTCTTCCACGAACGAGCAAATACCGCCTTCATAGCAGAAAGAATCCTTTTGCTCCTGTCCCTTTCTCGCGTCTTCGAGAGAAATACGCAAACCCTTGTTAAGATAGGCAAGTTCCCGAAGTCTGCCCTTCAAAGTATCGTATTGAAAAATCGTCGTTTCGAAAATATCCGCGTCGGGCAAGAACGTTACTTTCGTACCCGTCTTGTCGGTATCGCCGACTATCTGCACGCTGCGTTGCGGCACGCCGCGGTTGTATACTTGCTTATAAACGTGGCCGTTTTGAGAAACTTCCGCCTCCAACCATTCCGACAAAGCGTTTACCGCTTTTACGCCGACCCCGTGTAAACCGCTGGATACTTTGTACCCGGAATCGCCGCCGAACTTACCGCCCGCGTTTACCTTGGTGAATACGACTTCCAACGTCGAAATGCCTTCCTTAGGGTGAATATCCGTGGGAATACCGCGTCCGTTGTCCTGTACCGTACAGCTGCCGTCGTCGTTGATCGTCACCTCGATGTGCGTACAATACCCTGCCAACGCTTCGTCTATGGAATTATCCACGACTTCGTGCACGAGGTGATGCAACCCCTTTGCGTCGGTTGAGGAAATGTACATACCGGGACGCTTACGGATATGTTCCAACCCGTCGAGGACCTGTATTTGCTCCGCGCCGTACTCGGCTTCTACTCTTTCCGCCATTGTTCATAGCCTCCTTACGTTTCCGAAAACGCCCCGCTCGCGGAAACGTTTTTCGCTCTTTTCACGCGACTTTCCCTTTTTATATAAAAAAGGGAAAACGCACTGTTTTTCTTTATTATAACATATTTTTTCGCAAAAGTACAGTGTTTCCGACGGAAAATCGGAAAAAGTTTTCCCGTTTTTCCGTTTGTTCGTTTTAAGCCTTATTTTCCGCGTAAAATCGACAAGAACCATAGCCCCGTAGAATTTATCGCGCCGAACGTTCACGGCGTTTTTTCGGGGCATTTTTACCAACGCAAACGTTTTTTCTCCGAAAACAAGACATTCGTTTCGTTCACCGACAAAAAAAGAGATTCCGCATACCGGGACCCGTTCGCTCGACGACCTCTTCGTTTCCGATCCTTCTTTTTCACCGCGTGCGGAATATACTTCAACGCATACCTGCCTGCAAGCAATCGAAGAATTCCCCTCATCTCGAAACTGCGACAAAACAAACGAATTTCTACGCAAAAAGACAAAAAAACTCTCCCTTCCGAAGGAAGAATTCTACCTATAAGACTTGACAAACGGTCGGAGGTGTTGTATACTGTAACTATAAGGAGAACGAATACTATGAGATACACGTTAGGTTTTATCGGTTGCGGAAATATGGGCGGCGCGTTGGTAACGGCGGCATCGCGAGAAGTCGTTTGCACAAAAATCGCCGTATGCGACAACAATCGCGAAAAGACGGAGGCGTTGGAACGGGAATTCGGCGTGACCGCCACGACAAGCGCAAACGTCGCGAAATACAGTCGTTTCGTAATCCTCGGCGTGAAGCCGCAGGTGATGGAAGACACGCTGACTGAAATCGCGGACATTTTATGCGAACGCGAGGATCTCGTCGTCGTTTCCATGGCGGCAGGCGTAACAATCAAAACCATACGTTCCTACATAGGCGAAGAAGTACCGATGATACGCATTATGCCCAACACCCCCGTGGCAGTCGGCGCAGGCATGATTCTTTATTCTACGGACGGCGTGGACAAAGATGCGGAAACGGAATTTTTAAGTTGCTTCGAAAAAGCCGGCAAATTCGATAAAATCGCGGAAAATAAAATCGACGCCGCAAGCGCGATTTCCGGATCCGGTCCGGCATACGCTTATGCCTTTGCGGAAGCCCTCGCGGACGGTGCCGTGGAATGCGGACTTCCTCGCGACAAAGCGGCGTTGTATGCGGCGCAAACTCTACTCGGCGCAGCGGAAATGCTACTCGAAAAAGGACACCCGGCGGACTTAAAAGATGCGGTTTGTTCCCCCGAAGGCACGACGATTGCAGGCATGCACGCCTTGGAGAAAGCCGCTTTCCGAAGTGCGGTTATGGATGCCGTAACGGCAGCGCACAGACGTACGTTGGAATTAAAAAAATAAAAAAAACTCATAAACGAAAAAAACGTGGCGGAAGGATATTCCCCACGATTTTTTTATATTCGTCACAGACGTATACACGTCGCGATTATCCGTCCTCTTTTCCGCCCGAATTTCTCGGACCGACCGTAAACGTTATCCTAAAAATTCCCTCAACATGCCTTTGAGTTCCTCGCAGAATTTTTCGGGCGCATCATACTGCGGAGAATGTCCGCAACCTTCTATCAACACAAAGTCTTTCTTCGGCGCGGAAACCGCCTCGTAATACTCCGCGGAATACTTAACCGGCGTCGTCCAATCCTGCGACCCAGAAATAAAACCGACCGGCACTCGGTATTCCGACCCGTAATCGCGTACGTCCGCAACCATTATATAATCGAACAACTGCCGATTCAGCGTCACGTACTTCTCGAAGTTGCCCGTCTGTTTTAAGAACCAACGCAAATCGGCAAAACCCATATACGGAGAAACAACGCCCGCCCAAACGGTATTCGCCTCGTTCTGGACAGGATGATATTTACCGACCAATCCTCTCAAATTCATCATATTCGTCAACGTCGCGTTCTCGGAATATTTTTCGTAAGCCGCCTCCAAATCCGTCGTATCGTCGCCTTGTGATTTCGCCGTCGCGAGGGCGTCCTCATAACTATAAACGTCGCTTTCGATATTTACAAACTGCCCGATACCGACGTATGCCGCAACCTTATCCGAATGTTCCGACGCGTACTTACTTCCGAGTATAGTCCCGTAGGAATGCCCGACAACGATCACCTTGTCCGTATCGAATCGTTCCGTAAGATAATCCACCAATTCGTTCAAATCGGCTTGTGCTTGCTCAAAAGACGCGGTTTCGTTATTCGGGTCACTGCCTTTATTGCGGTAATACGTACGTCCGCAGCCTCGCTGATCCCAATTCACGACGGTGTATTCGTCGACGAGGTATTTTTGAAAAGTATAATTCACAAACGAATCCGGACTCGACGGACCTCCGTGCAACCATACCAAAACCGGATTGGACACGTCCTTGCCCCGAATCAGCAAATATTGTTCTTGTCCGCCTAAGCTGACGTATATACCTTCATCGACTCCGTTGACGGTATCGATGCGGTTAGAAAACCAAATTATTCCGCGTGCAACACAGACAAACAGCGTAGCCGCCCCCGACAAGAGTATAACGGCAATCCCCGTCCGTTTTAGAACCGATTGCCATATCGGTCTTTTCTTTGTTTTATTACCTTTTTTCTTACCGAATTTCAATAGTCTTCTCCGTTTTTGACAATATTCGTTTATCGTTTTTCGATTTTCCGTATCGAGCGTGCCTTACAGAACGAAAAACAGGCGACGTTCCGCCTCGGTCGGACGCCGTCTGTTTTACCCGTTTTTCACAGTTGCCGATTTCGCAATCTTCTTAAAAGCCCGTTTCCTCGACTCGCCGCCGAACTCGAAAAATTTTCGTTTATAATTTTATTCCGAAAAAATCGTTTTTCTCGTTCAATTCCCTTTTCAAAAGATCTGCAGCGAACGCACGTTTTTCTTCCATCGTCGCCCGTTTCCACAAATGTTTCACGGCAAACATGCGGCATTCTTTTTTGTACAAGCTTTTCAACGAGGGAAAGCCGTATTCCCCGTTAACAAACGTTACGAACCGAATCTCCTCGTCGCCCGACGTTTCTCGCCAGTCGAAAAAATCCTTTCCCTTTCGGTAACGGCAAATATATACGCAACTGCTATCCCCGCCCTTTTGATGAAAATACTCAAACGCGAAGCCCCGTTCCGACAGCGGCGCGGTAAGCTGCTTGATTTGCTCGTCTATGGTTTTTGACGCCATCCTTATTCCAAAACCGCCTTAATACGACGGATTCCGCTGCCGCAGCTCTGTTCCTTTTGAATCTTAAATTTACCGAGCTTACCCGTAGACTCCACGTGCGGTCCGCCGCAAATTTCTTTGGAAAAATCACCGATGGTATACGTCTTTACCACTTCGCCGTACTTGCTTTCGAACAAGCCCGTGAAACCTTCCGCCTTCGCCTCCTCCAAAGAAAGCTCTTTCATTACGACGGGTATATCCTGCGCTATTACCTCGTTGACCATATCTTCCACCGCTTTAATCTGTTCCGCCGTCATGGGTTGCGGCAAATTAAAGTCGAAACGGAGTCTTTCTTCCGTAATATTGGATCCTTTCTGATTTACGTCGGGGGAGCAAACTTTCTTCAACGCCGCATGCAACAAATGCGTCGCCGTATGCAATGCGGTCGTCGCTTCCTTATGGTCGGCAAGTCCGCAGGCAAACTTCTGCTCGCTGCCGGCTTTACTCTTGTTTTGATGTTCTTCGAACGCCGCCTTATAGCCGTCGAGATCTACGGAGAAACCGCGTTCTTTTGCCATTTCGTCCGTGATTTCCACAGGGAACCCGTACGTATCGTACAAGTGGAACGCCTGTTTGCCGCCGATGACAAGCTCGGGTACGTAATCGGGATTTTGCTGTTTCATAAACGCATTCTTACGTTCGATGCCGCCGATGCATTTTTCAAACTCTTTCAGCCCCTGTTGTAAAGTCTTGGTAAACTTCGCCTCTTCCTTGTTCAACTCGTCTGCGATTTTTTCGCGGTTGATTTGCAATTCGGGATAAACGTCCTTGTAATATTCGATAAACGATTCGGAAATTTTTGCCAAACTGCCTTCGGGAAGTTCGATCTTTCTACCGTAACGAACCGCCCTGCGAATGATACGACGCAAAATATAACCCTGATCGGTATTGGAGGGTACGATTCCGTTTTCGTCGCCGAGCATAAAGGTCGCCGTACGGCAATGGTCCAAAAGCACACGGAAGGACTTGGTCGTTTCTTCCGATTCCCCGTACGTTTTTCCCGTCAGTTCGGAAATCGTCCGAATCGCGTTTTCAAAGATATCCGTTTCGTATACGCTGGATTTCCCGTTCAACACGCAAAGCGCGCGCTCCAACCCCATGCCCGTATCGACGTTCTTTTGCGAAAGCTCCGTAAAGCTGCCGTCCGCCTGTTTGTTGAAACGCATAAACACGTCGTTCCAAATTTCCAAAAACGCACCGCAATTACAGTCGGGGTTGCAGGTAGGCGAACATTTCGGCTTACGAATGACAAACATTTCCGTATCCGTGCCGCAAGGTCCGGTTAAGCCGGCAGGTCCCCACCAGTTGTTTTCGCGAGACATAAAATAGATATTTTCCTTTTTAATACCGGCTTTTTCCCAGAGCTGCGCCGCTTCGTCGTCGCGAGGAAGCGTTTCGTCACCGCCGAATACCGTCACCGCAAGCTTGTCGGAAGGAATCCCCAAATAGTCCTCCCCCGTCAAAAATTCATAGCTCCAAGGAATCATTTCCTGCTTAAAATAA
>CAZEVL010000015.1:6365-26488 GCA_964515795.1 uncultured Clostridia bacterium
CCGAGCGACCAGTTGCCGAGCATTTCGAAGAAAGTACAGTGACGTTCGTCGCCGACGTCGTCGATGTCGCCCGTACGCACGCATTTTTGCACGTCGGTCAAACGTTTCCCCGCCGGATGTTTTTCACCGAGCAAATACGGCACGAGGGGGTGCATACCTGCCGTCGTAAAAAGAACGGTAGGATCGTTTTCGGGAATCAAAGACGCGGAAGGAATGACTTTATGGCCGCGTTCCTTGAAGAAATTAAGATACATCTCTCTTAAAGATTGTCCTGTATACGTTTTCATTTGAGTTTACCTCTACGAGTTTTGTTTTCTTCCTTATTATATCCGCTAAGCCGACGTTTTGTCAAGCAAACACGAGGTTTATACAAGGTTTTTTCTAAAACTTTGCCTATCAACCGCGAAAAAAGCGACAAAAGTTCTTCGCTTTCGCCGCTTTTTCCGTATCTATTTTCAAATCGCTTGAGCTTGCAACGTAAAATCGTTAATTTTTAAGCAACTCGTACCCCGTCTTGCTATCCTTGACGGTATACCCCATTTCAGCGAGTTTCGCACGAAGCTCGTCGCTCTTTGCCCAGTCTTTGTTCGTTCTGGCAACCCAACGCTCCTCGGCGATCGCTTTAACTTCCGACGGTACGTCCGCCGCGTTCTTCTCGTCGTACCAAGCCGTATACTCCGCCGCATTTTTGGTAAAGAAACCGAGCAACGCATACGTTTCGCGAATTTGCGCGGCATACGCCGTCGCCTTTCCGTCGCCTGCCGCAAGCAGCTTCTTGATTTCCTTGAAATACCCGAACAGATTCGATAAAGCGAGCGCGGTATTGAAATCGTCGCTCATACAAGCGTTAAATTCGTCGTCGATGCATTTCGCCGCCTCTTTATCCGCAGTAGACGCGGACAAATCCGCTCCGTCGACCTGCGCCAACACCGTGTAAAATTCGTACAAATGCTTTTCCGCCTCGGGGAATAAATCGTTCGTGATATTGATATCGTTACGATAATTCGTCTGCAATAAAGAGAATTTGATCGCCTCGTCCGAATATTGTTTCAGCAAATCGTCCAAAAGCAAACTGTTTCCGAGCGATTTACTCATTTTTTGACCGTTGACTTTAATCAAGCCGTTGTGCGTCCAATATTTGACGAATTGTTTTCCCGTCAACGCTTCCGTCTGCGCAATTTCGTTTTCGTGATGCGGGAAAATCAAATCCCTGCCACCGCCGTGAATGTCGATCTGCTCGCCAAACGCCTTACGGTTCATCGCCGAGCATTCGATATGCCAGCCCGGTCTGCCCTTCCCCCAAGGCGAATCCCAAGAAATTTCGCCCGGTTTCGCACTCTTCCAAAGCGCAAAATCGTAAGCGTTCTTTTTCTCGTCGTCGTTATCCACGCGCACACCGTCCAAAGCGTCCTCGATGTTGCGGTTTGAAAGCTTGCCGTAGCCGGGAAACCTTTCCACGTCGAAATACACGTCCCCGTTTTTCGTCGAATAAGCGTGTCCTTTTTCGATGAGCTGCGAAACAAAATCAATGATATTATCGATATTTTCCGTAGCTTTCAACCAAACGTCCGGATCTTCCACGTGGAATTTCCGCATGACTCTATCGATATTGTCAATCATTTTTTTAGCGTATTCGTCCGCAGGAATTCCCGTTTCATGCGATTTCGCAATGATTTTATCGTCCACGTCCGTATAATTTCGTGCATACGTAACGTCGTATCCCTGTTTTTTCAGGTATTTACGCATTATATCGTAAATCAACGCCTGATAGCCGTGTCCGATATGCGCTTCGCCAGACACCGTAATGCCGCAAGCGTACATTTTCACCCGATTGCCGTCCAAGGGCTGAAACTCTTCTTTTCTCTTCGTGTACGAGTTATAAATTTTCATAACCGTTCCTCCTGTTTCTTTTGTTTTTATATCCGAACGCATACCTGCCTCATCGCTTTATATTCTTTTCATCGCAGACACGGTATGCGCGTTTTTCTTAAACGCTTACATGGTATTCACTATATTCTTTTGGCATTTCGACGCTCCTCCGCCAATCGAGCCGCTTCTTTCGCACGTTCTTCCCGTTCGGTTTGAATTTCTTTATTCAATGCCGTCACAGCGATAATACCGGAATGTGCATTCTCCTCTTCCTCGGGTTCTCGAATGCGCACGATACGCCCCGGAATACCGACCACGGTCGCATACGGCGGAACTTCCTTCAACACCACAGCCCCCGCGCCTATTTTCGCACCCTTCCCGACGGTAAAACCGCCAAGCACCTTCGCCCCCGCCGAAAGAGTTACGTTTTCCATAATCGTCGGGTGACGTTTACCGCGTTCCTTACCGGTACCGCCAAGCGTCACGCCCTGATAGATAACCGTGCCCTTCCGTACCTCCGCCGTTTCGCCGATCACCACGCCGGAGCCGTGATCGATAAATACGCCGCCTTCGATTTTTGCAGCGGGGTGGATTTCTATCCCCGTAAAAAATCTACCGATTTGGCTGACGATTCTTGCCAACAGTTTCCATTTGATTTTATGGAAGAAATACGCCGCACGATGCCAAGACAGCGCATGTACGCCCGAGTACGTCAACAGTATCTCCAACGCGTTACGCGCGGCAGGGTCGTTCTTTTTGGCGGCTTGAATATCCGCTCTTAAATTTTTGAACCACATATTTCCTCCTTTTTTCGTTTTATAAAAAACACGTCGCCCTTATACCATAGTATAAAGGCGACGTTACCCGCTGTTCCACTTTACTTCAAAAAATCAAAAGATTTTTCCTTTTCGCCCGATAACGGGGGCTTCCGCAGAGATTAATCTGTCCTCAAACGCAAAAACGCACTTTCTCGTTTTCTTTACCTTATCGCGCTTCCAGCCCACGGCGCAAACTCTCTGAAAAGAAGAAAAACGATACTCTTTTTCTGCTCGGTATTCAATTTTTTATATTATACCACATACTTTTCGAAAATGCAACTTATTTCAGGAACAAATTCGACACCTTATATTCTTCCAACGCCGCGTCTATCATCGTGCGATTAAACACGTTTTGATGCAGCAAGTACGCAACCACGACGTCTTTTACCGTCGCATAATCGAACGCCTCGCCGATCCCCCGCAACAACGACTCCGTTTCCTCATACGTAAAACCGCACGTCAAAGCAACCGAAAAAATCAAATTCTTCGACGGTGCGAATACGCCTTTGCAGACGTTCGACCAAATTTCCTCGGAAACGTTCACCGACGAAAAAACTTCCCCTTCGCCGACGTTATGCCGCGAAAGCGTATCTTTCAACCGTTTGTGCAACGCTTGTTTCGAAAACCTGTTTCTCACCCTCGCAAAAAAACTATACGGCAGAAAAGAAAAGGAAAACGTCCCGTCCACAAGCTGCGTTTTCAATGCCGATAAAAGCGTTGTCTTATTTTCCTGCAACGCCAAACGCATCGTTTCCGACGGTAGCGTATAGGCATACGTCCTACCGAATTCATCCGTCTTCGTTGCCTGCATCGTCGGCATTTTATATCCGTCCAAAACACAGATCCTATCGTAATTTGCGTATTTCTCGCAAAAATATGCGTCCAAATCGGCGATCAATTCTTGCATGCGAAAGCTCTCCTCGTTCCGTTTCGTTCATTATAGCACACTTTCGCCCGAAAAGCAATCGTTTTGCACTTTTTACGTTTCTTTTCTCCGTTTTTTCACAGTGTTTCGAATTTCACGAAAAACATTTCACAAAAAATCCTCCGCAACGCACAAAAATTGTGACTTTTTACAAGAAAAATGTTCGTTCGACTCTTTTTTACTTGCCATTTTCGCCGTTTTGTGTTACATTATATAAAAATAAAAAGGAGTTTTTTTCTATGAAAAGAGAACGCATCACGGAGATTGCGGAACTGCTCGATCGACGCGGCAAAATGACGTTAGAACAGTTGCAAGAACAATTCCCCAACGTTTCGCAAATGACGTTACGCAGAGATTTGTTTCAGTTAGAACGCGAAAACCGAATCATTCGCGTCCGCGGCGGCGCAATGTCCGTCAAGGAAGTGCAACAGACCTCGGGCGAGCCGTACACCAAAAAGACGACCATTCACACCGACGAAAAAATCGTCATCGCGCAAAAAGCCGCCGCGCTCATCGACGAAGGCGCGTCTGTTTTCATCGACGGAGGCACGACGGCGTTATACCTCGCCAAAGAAATGCCCGACAGAGCGTACAATCTGTTCACCAACGGCTTAGCCGTCGCCACGGCACTCGCCTCGAAAAAGAATATAGCCATCAATCTTTTAGGCGGACCGCTCATCAAAGAAAATCTCGTTACTGCGTCCGCTTTCTCGTCCGTGTATTTCACGGATACGAATTTCGAATTGGCAATCATTTCCGCATCGGCATTCACGCCCGAAAACGGATTTTCCTGCCGTACGCAAGCCGAAGCGGAGCTTCTGCGCGTTATTTGCAAAAAAGCGAAATCGATTTATATGATGTTGGACAGCTCGAAAATCGGAAAGATCAAACCGTACACGTTTGCCAGACCGGAGGACATCAACGTTTTGGTCACCGACGACGGATTCCCCGAAGATTTGAAAGAACAATTCAAAGCAATGAATATCGTAGTCATCTAAATAATAAGCAAATACCGACAATAAAGGAGAAAAATTATGTTAAAAAACGTACCGAAAATCATTAGTCCCGCACTCTTAAAGGTTCTCTGCGAAATGGGGCACGGAGACGAAATCGTCATCGCAGACGGCAATTTTCCGGCGGAAAATTACGGTCAACGCGTCATTCGCGCGGACGGACTCGGCGGAGAAGAAATTCTCGACGCCGTACTTTCCTTGCTTCCCTTAGACACGTATGCCGAAGAAAATCTGTTGTTGATGCAGACAACCAACGGCGATCCCACCCCCGAAATTTGGGATAAATATTTCGCCATCGCAAAATCGCACGACGACAACCTGCGCGCAGGCAATTTGGAACGCTTCGCTTTTTACGAACGCGCAAAAAAAGCCTACGCAGTCATCGCAACGGGCGAGGAAGCCGTTTACGCCAACGTTATCGTAAAAAAAGGCGTCATCAAGTAAATACGCACCAACAAAAAACCGCGACAAGCTCAGCTTGCCGCGGTTTTTCGTACTGTCCGTGTCATTCGACGCTCTTCGCGTTCACAATCGCCAATTCGTTTCCGCTCATCGCGTCCACGTACACAAAATACCGCTCCTCTTGATAGGTGCAGAAAAACTCATACGCAGAGCGTTCTCCGCCCTTTGTCGGCACAACCGCAAGGCGGCTCGCTTCTACGGTCAAGCCTCGATACAAACCTTCTTGCGCCTGTTCCAAAGTGAGCCGAGCCGTCGGTTCTCCTCTGTCGTGATGATGCGCCAAATACTTTCCCGCGTCCATCCCCGACACTACGCCGCGCGTCCTGCAAACTTTCACGTGTATTTCGTCCGGATAATACACCACGCCGTCTTTTTCATACACGAACGTGAAGTCGGTATTCGATCCGTTATTTCTAAATCTCGTAACCGTCAAATCTTCATAACCGAGCGATTCCAAAAAGCTTTCCGCAATCACCTCGGCATTATCCAAGTCGTACTTCTCCCCGTCGCAATTTTCGTAATAATCGAAAGAAATTAACGCGCCGCCGTCTTTGCCGATTTCCGCATACAGCAAATTCCCGTGTTTGTCGTATCCCTGCACGTTATACGCCAAAAAGCGTCGAGAATGCGTTTCCCCGATACATTGAAAATCCGATACGTCGTACGATTGAAAATACGTCCGACAAAGAGCTTCCGCCTGTGCGCCGTCGATTCCGTCGACTTCTTTTTCGGGTGTTTCGCCGGCTCGACGCATACCTGCCCGTCCCGTTTCCTCTCGTCCGCCGAACGACAAACGATTTTCTTCCAACGTCGCCTTTTCCAAACGTTCCAGCGTTTCTCCGAATTTACCGGTTCCATCCTTCCAAAAACTCTTCCAATCTTTATCCGTCATTTCGTTAACAAGCGTTCCTAACTGCGTGCGCGCGGAATGGCTTACGGAATACAGCGTTTCCAAAACTTCCCTGTCTTTCTCGTCCAACGTATCCCCGTCACGCAATTTACCGAGCATATATTCGCAAGAAAACGCCACACGATTGATAAAAGACGTCACGTTGGCACAACTTTCCGCGTCCAACGGAAGTTTTTCCATATCCGCTTCCGCAAGCCGCGCCTGCACCAACAAATCGGTTAAAATTCGGCTCTGTTGCGTAGAAGAAGCCGAAATGCGAGCCCTGTCCAAATCGTTGTCGACGTTTTCCATAATGCCCGTCAACTCATACACGGTACTTTTGTTCGATGACAACGACGCCGTTTTCGTCTGCGCGGCTTCCACTGCCCCGACCGTTACGGCAGCCGTCAGGCCGAGCGTTACCGTGCCGAGTGCGATTACAGCGGCAAGCCAACCGCCGTAGCCCTTACCGCGTTCCGCGTTTCCTTTCTTCTGCGTTTGTCTTTGCGACTTCCGCTTTGCCGCGGCATTCCTTTTATTCGCCTTTTCCCGAGCGCGCTGCCGACGCTTCTCCTCCCGTTCGGCATTTTTACGTTCCGATTCCGCTTTCTTAGCCTCCGCACGTTTCGCACGTTCCGCTTTCTTTTCGGCAAGCATTTTCTCCCGTTGCTCCCGTTTTTCTTCCTGTGCTTTTTTCTTTGCCAAAGCACGTTCCACGCGCGCTTTCGCCGCTTCGCTTTCCTTTTCCGCTTTACTACCTGCCGTTTGTGCATTGAGCTTCTTCGCGTCGATGCGCTTTGCAGACGACTCT
Source organism: uncultured Clostridia bacterium (assembly GCA_964515795.1). Lineage (GTDB taxonomy): Bacteria > Bacillota > Clostridia > Christensenellales > Borkfalkiaceae > Scatosoma. The sequence goes on from CAZEVL010000015.1 coordinate 13,153, forward strand.
CCTCCCATCGCCGCCGCGCCTTGTGCCGTTTTCTGCGTTTTTACGGCGGCTTTCAGCTCAGGCTTTCCGCTTTCGCTTTTTTCTCGTTCCACCACTTCCACCTTTTCCGCACCAGAAGACCGATTGGTTGCTATTTTCTTTTCCTGTTCTTTTTTCATACTCCTCCCCCTATCAAACGGCAAAGACGTGTTTTCCGATCGTCGTTACCGTCTGTCTGTCAAATATCCAAGCGCTAGTTGCAACCGCCGGATTGTAGTAATATATCGCACCGCCCGTGGGATCCCAACCGTTAATGGCGTCTTTCGCCGCCTTCATTGCCGTTTCGTCGGGCGTGAGATTGATTTGCCCGTCCGTCACCGCCGTAAACGCATTCTTTTGGTATACTACCCCCGCAACGGTATTCGGGAATGCGGAACTGCGAACTCTGTTCAAAACCACCGCCGCTATGGCAACCTGCCCCACGTACGGCTCTCCCCTGCCCTCGGCATAAATCGTCCGTGCCAACAGATACACGTCGGACGAGGAATAACCGCCCGTACCCGCAGCCGTATTCCCTGCATTTCCGGAAGCTTGTTCCGCCAAAAGCCTGTAAGAGTCCGTCATACCGAGTGCTTTATACGTAGCTTTTCCGACCACGCCGTCCGCCGTCAAACCGTTCTTTTTTTGAAAGGCAATCACGGCGGATTTCGTCCCCGAACCGAACTTCCCGTCCACGGCTCCGTTGTAGTACCCCCACAACTTCAAACGGCGTTGTACCTCTTTCACCTCACCGCCGGTTGCGCCTTTTTTCAACACAGCCGTTTGTTGAACGATCTGCGTATATTCCGAAACGTTCGGTTCCGACGCACGCACGACAATCGCCGCCGAACAGAACGTCAGCCCCGTCAAAGCCGCCGTCAGCACGGCTTTTTTAATAGTTTTTCTCATTTCTATTCCTCCTATGTACGCCATTTTCGAATAATTTCCGATATTTTACTGCGATACAATACGTTCTGCCCGTCCGCGGCGGCAAAACAGAGCGGCGGATAGATTACACACCACCAATTATCCCCCGCGCCGCACCCCAAGTACACGATTAAGGCGGTGTATTCCCCTGCCGGCAACGTATACTCTCCGTATATCCGCGAAGGGAACTTTTCCTTCTTCAATTCGACTCGCGCGCCGTAGGAAAAACCGTTTTTCGCAAGCACGCCTTCCGCCCTACTCTCCAACTCCGCAAGGCGTTGCGCAACGCCCGTCAAAGCTTCGTCCCTACTCCCGTATTCCGCCACAAGCGGCGTAAGATACGCCACCAGCTCGTCGCGGACTTGATATTTCACCGCCTGCGCGGATTCGGCATTGGAATCCGCACGAATATGAATCCGTAAATATTCTCCCGTCGAAACGTCAGGCTCCGTTTTCGTAAACACCGCCCCGAACGCCGTTACACTTATTATGATTGACAATAAAAAAATTATGCAGATTTTTTTCATAAACAAAATACCTCCGTGTGTATCCACGGAGGTTATTGCCTGTTTTGTATGAATTTATACGTATTTTTTATTACTTATTTCACTTCGCTCCAAGAATGGTTGCGCAACTCGCCTTCTTCCTTTAACCCCGCATATTCGTTTTGACGGAGAGCCTCGTACAGGGCGACGGCAACGGAATTGCTCAAATTCAAAGAACGCGCCTCCGAAAACATCGGAATCCGCAAACATTCCTTTTCGTGTTGCATCAGCAACTCCTCCGGCAAACCCTTGGTTTCCTTGCCGAACACGAGAAAATCTCCGTCCCGAAAACACACGTCGCTGTGACGGTGTCTACCCTTCGTCGTAAAGAAAAAGAAACGGGAATTCGGATACTTCGCCTGCAACTCCTCAAAGCTGTCGTAATACGAAATTTCCACAAGATTCCAATAATCCAGCCCGGCACGCTTCAAATATTTGTCGCTAACCTCGAATCCGAGCGGACGAATCATATGCAAGTGCGTACCTGTTGCGGCGCACGTACGGGCAATATTCCCTGCGTTTTGGGGAATTTCCGGCTCTACAAGAACGATATGAAACATATACTTTCCTCTGTCTGTTATGATAAGGCAACCGCCTTTCCTTATTATTTTACTATGAATCGAACTTTTTGGCAAGCGTTTTCATTGCCGCTTTTTGACAATCGAATTTTTTCTTTTTGCGTATAAACGTAAATCGTTTTACCGATACTGTACACGAAAGGCGATGCCTTGAAGGAGATTATATGCAATTTGAAAACACGGAAACTTTTAAGAACTTAGCGCGAAGTTTCGCCGGAGAATGCCAGGCAGGTATGCGTTATCAAATGGTTGCGAAGCTCGCGATGAAAGAAAAGATGAAAACGCTGGCGGACGCGATCCGTACCATTGCTAAAAACGAAACGTTACACGCAACGCAATTTTTTAATAAGATTATCGAAAAAACGGGCAGTCGCGAGAATATCGACTTCGAAGCAGGCTATCCGTTCCATGCGGGTACGCTTGCGGAAGGCTTAAAATTCGCCGCCTCGGACGAAAAAAACGAAACGGAAGATATCTACCCGTCTTTCGCCGTAACCGCGGAAAAAGAGGGCTTCGAGGATATCGCGGCACTCTATCGTATGGTGGCGGAAGTGGAAGCGCATCACCAAATCGTCTTTCAGTATCTACACGACGGCGTGAGAAACGGTACGCTTTATAAAAGCGAAAAACCCGTTCTTTGGATTTGCAGCGATTGCGGCTATATGCACGTAGCTACGGAAGCATGGAAAGTTTGTCCGCTTTGTAAAGCCGAACAAGGTTACGTGGACTTACACCTTCCTTTCGAGGGTGTACGCGAATAATCTACGGCGCATCGCTTTATCGTTTATAAAAAAAGGAGAAATTGTATGAAAAGAAATCAAAACGAACATTCCGAAAAACAGAACAAAAACTGCGGCAACAAAACTTGCGGTAACAAAAACAAAAATTCGCAGGATTGCGGAAAAGCCCACAATCACGATGCAAACGACTGACAAAACAAAAACTCAACGCATACCTGCCCCCACGAAACGTGCATTATCCACCGTTGTCGAACCGTCTGCGACGGACGTCAACGGGAGCTATACGGGAAAACCGAAAAACAAGCGCGAATACCCGGTACAGGATGCGGACGACTTATAACCGTCCGAAAAAAGAACCCGATTTTCTCGGGTTCTTTTTCTTGTTGCTTTATCGGGCGATTAGAAATCGTCGTCTTTTTTCTTTTTCTTAGATCCGCTTTTGGGAGTAGGTGCGTCATCGTCGTCAAAGTCGTCGAAATCATCCTCGTCCTCGTCATCGTCGTAATCGTAATAATCGTCGGCGGTAACGTACTCGAAGTCGTCTTTTTCTTCCTCGACTTCTTCCTCCTCTTCCTCTTCTTCCTCTTCCTCGTCGAATTCGGAATCGGGAATGCCGATGTCCAGATCCTCTTCCTCGTCGTCAAGGTAACTTCTCCAAGACGCGTCTTCTTTATCTTCGTCTTCTTCCGTTTCTTCCTCTTCGTAATCGGACTTCTTCTTACATTCCTCGCACATCTTTTCGCCGAACGGCATATAATTCTCTCCGCAGATCGGACAAAGCTCCGTTTCTTCTGCGTTTTCCTCGGCTTCAAAATCATCCGTAAAGGTTTTTGCGCCGCTCAATTCCTTTAAGCAAACGTCGCAATATTCCTGCTCGTCTGCGTCGATAAAGTTTAATTCACATCTGGGACAAATAATATATCTTGCCATTTTTCGATTTTTCCTCGTTTTTAATCATTCTATGATTTTGCTATATTATATTAAGAAATCGCACTTTTGTAAACTGTTTTTCACCCTATTTTGCAATATTTTTTTATATTTTTCAGAAAAAAGACTGTTCCCTTTCCGAAAACAGTCTTTTTATCGTTATTTTAGTCTTTCTTTTCGTCCGCGTCGTCATCGGCGTATACGTCAATCGACTTATCGTCCGTCGTATCGATCTTCTTATGCTTATAGGCATTTACGGTCGCCGCAGCGGCTCTCTTCGCCGCAGCTTTCTTCTTCGCCACGCATACGATTACAACGACAGCTGCCGCAACGACGACAATCGAACCGCCGACAATCGTCCAAATCGCCCACACGGGAAGCCCGTCCTCTTCCTCGTCGTCCTCGCTTTCGGTAAGCAACGTATTTGCCCAGTCTTCTTCGATCGCATCCTTATCGTCCGCTTTAATTTCGCCGACAAGCTTCACGAAATAGTTATATTCCACCAATTCGGTATCCGCAACGTATTCTTCGAATTTTTCGATCTGATACTCGTTGTAAAGGTCTTTTACGTTATCGAACAACGTTCTTTCGCCCGTATAGAAATAATACTTCATCGCGCTCTGCAACGCGGTGTTTGCGGAATATTCGTCGATATACTCCTGTACGGCTTCGTACTTCTCGTTCATCGCCTTGATATCTTCCGCCGTACCGAGCTTAGCCGCATACACGTAGTTATACGAAGTAGAGCCGTCCGCCTGCGCGCCGGAGAAAAGCACCGTATCGCCGAAGAATTCGGGCTTATACCAACCGGAATTATAATCGATATACGCAATCTTCAAAGGCTTGTAATCGTCCGTAGCAAGGAAACGATTATAATCGTTTGCCGAACCCGTGTAATCGATGCGGACAAGGTTGTTTCCGTTGTCGCCGCTGACGTAGTAGTACAAATAATTGTCTTCCAACGTCCAAAGCGTCGCACTCGTCACGTTATATGCCATTTCGATGACGTTCGCCTCGCCGTTTTCTTTGGCTTGCGCCTTATACAAAATGTTATCCGCAACGTACAAGTATTCGTGCTTCCCGCTTTCCGTGATATAATAGATTGCGCTCGAAGTAGCGTTGGTCGTGTCCAAAGCCACCGTCGTCAACGCGGTTTGATTTGCTTTTACGGAATTCCAATCCTCCGCGGAAGAATCCGCGTCGCTCAAATAATAGAGCTTCGTGTTTTCGCCCTCGGAAGAAGTTTTCGTAACCTCCGCTCTCGTAAAGTACACGCCGCCGTTCTGGTAGCTGCTAATCGTATAATTATACCCGTCGGGCGTCAAAGCGTCCGACTTAGCGTTATCGTTGAACTGCGTTTCCTTAGAGGAATTCGCGCCGATGCCGTCCAACACAAGCGAACCGAGGTTCACGTACGGATAGGTCGTATAATCGTTGAAATCATACGGCTCGTCCTCTTTATTCTCTTTCGCCGTCTTATTTTGCGACTTCATATACGTTTCGTCGAAATCGTACGTTTTACCGCCGCTGACGGTGTATGCGGCTTTCTCCGCGTCAACGGTCGCCATAGCCGCCGCATTTACGCAATAAAGCTGGTCGTAAGAAGCCGTTTGAGAATTTTCGCTGTCTGCGTCGTAAACGACGGACATCGTGTAATATACGTTGGGATTGGTCAAATCCTTGGTATCGTAGAAGAAAGAAGATTTTGCGCCCTTAACCAATACGGTTGCCTTGCCGTCCTTTACGGGAACACCGTTTTCCGCAACTTTATAGGACTTCAACGCGCTGTCTTCTTCGTAAAGACAATATACCGCGCCGTCTTCTTCCACAAAACGATACGTCGAAGCGTTGTTCTGCAAACGGAAGTAGTAATTTTTCATCGTTTCCGAACCGTCAAGCTTTGCACACTTGAAGTCGATCCAGCTGTTTTCCACTTCACCGTTTAAGTTTTTATCCGTCGTAGGCGTTGCATAGTATACGTAATCGCCGTAAATATAGATACCGGAATTAAAGTTCTGCGCGACGAACAACATGGGAACGACCGTTTTCACGTTCGTATAATTACCGCTTTTCAAATCGGATTTGGAAATACGCATCAACGAACCCTTTACCACGTCGCCGTACTTATTTTCCGCCGTATTCGATTCCGCACCGTTGATAAAATAAACGAAGCCGTCTTTCTCTACCGCGAAGCCGCCGTTGGAAGTCGCCGCATTCTGAGAAGATACGTAGTCGCCGAGTTTCTCCCCGGAATAGTTCTTATCGTCACATCCCGCAAACGCCAACGTCGCGCCAAGGAAGGTAGCAGCCGCTACAAGACTGAGTATTTTTTTACCGTTATTCCTCATTGTATAAGGACTCCTTAATAATAAATCTAATTCTCGTCAATCTGTCTTACCCGCCGCAAAAGCGTGTACTGTTCGACAATATTAACACATATTCTATTATATATCAATTTGTCAATTAAAGCAATCGAAAATAACGCTCTTTTTGTTATTTTACCCGAAAAATTTTGGAATTTAGGAGATTTTTTCTTTATGGAAGCTTTCGGTTTACTCAATTTTCTGAAATCGATATTTCCCGCACCCGACGCGCCTGCCGACGCGTCCGACCGCCTCGACGCCGCCCCGCCCTCCGTTGCGGAAAAGAAAAGCGTTCCGTCCGTCGAAAACACAACGGCGCAAAACGCTTTCACTTCTTTTCTTGCCACTCATGACGAGCGAATCAGGCGCATAAGACGCTGAACTTCACCCCCGAAAAAATCATTCTTCCGAAACGTCTTCGGAGGAATCCCCGATACTACTTTCGCCGTTTTCCTCGACGGCTCCCGTTTCCGCAGAAGAATATGCAGGCGGCGTTTCGGTTTCCGTTTCGCCCCACATAACGTTGCTCGACACATTCACATTCGGTGCGTATTCGCCGGGAGCATCGCCTCCGTCGGCGTTTACTCCGTTCAACATACCGATTGCGACTACGAAAGACAACAACACAACAAAACTCGAAGTCGCTGCCGACAAACAAATTCTCGCACGGCGTTTTTTCAACGCGCGCGTCTTTTTCAATATACTTTCCGTACGTTCTTTATAAGTTTTCATATCGAACAACGCCCTCCTTCTCCAATTCGTCTTTCAACGCGACCTTTCCTCTCGCCAAAAGATTGTACACCTGTTTCTTCGACTTTTTGACAATCTTACAAACTTCCTCCGCTTTATACCCTTCTATGTAGGAAAGATACAGCACTTCGCCGTATTGCTTCGGAATCGAACGCAAGCAATCGTATAACGCTCGGTCGCGTTCTCGCTTCAATACCTCCGTTTCCGCATTATCCCCCGCCGGGAGCGTTTCCGCGGCGAAAAGCGAAGTAAAACGCTTGTTCGAGCGAATATAATCCAAACTCTTATTTCGTACGGTTTTATACAGATACGCCCGAAAATTATCGTCGTCGGAAAAACGCCTGCGGCGTACAAACAGCGCAACGAACGCGTCTTCCGTAATATCCTCCGCCGTTTGCGCATCATGCACGTAGCAATATGCAAAACGAATCATTGCGTCGCTGTACATCCGAACGAGTTCCTCTGCCGCCGCGTTATTCCCCTCTAAAAACAGGCGATAGACGGCGACGCCGTTTTCTTCTTTCGACATAACTTGCACCTCTTTCGAAAAAAAGCACAAAGCTTCTTCTCGGTATTATAACGGACGAACCGAGCTTTTTACTCAGTCGTTTTCATTACTTACCCATTATAACACGTTTACGATAAATAGTAAAACTATTTACAATATAAAAAAACCGAGCGGCAAAAACCACTCGGTATTTTTCGTTCTGATTCGGATAGTCCGAAAAATTATCTCTTCGAGAACTGAGGTGCGCGACGAGCTTTCTTCAAGCCGTATTTCTTTCTTTCTTTCGCACGAGGATCTCTCGTCAAGAAACCTTCCGCCTTCAATGCGGAACGGCTGTTTTCTTCCGCTTCGAGCAATGCGCGCGCAACGCCAAGACGAATTGCGCCTGCCTGACCGGTATAACCACCGCCGATAACGTTTACGATAACGTCGTATTTTGCTTCTACGTTAAGCAAAACAAGGGGTTGTTTAACAATGTATTGAAGAGTGCCCTGAGGGAAATAGTCTTCGAATGCGCGGTCGTTGATTACGATCGTACCGTTACCGCCGGGGATAAGACGAACACGAGCGATCGCCTTTTTTCTTCTGCCTGTTCCCCAGAACTGAAGTTTCTTTTTAACGTTTGCTTTTGCCATTTTTCATCCTCTCCTTAGTCAAGTTTAAGTTCTTCGGGCTTCTGTGCTGCATGGTTGTGTTCAGCACCCTTGTAAACTTTGAGCTTTTTGAGCATTGCTCTGCCGAGGCTGTTCTTGGGAAGCATACCCTTCACCGCTTCGTATACGACGAGATCGCTCTTTTCTTCCATCATTTTCTTGTAGGAAATTTCTTTGAGTCCGCCGATGTATCCGGTGTGGTATCTGTAGAATTTGTTTTCTAACTTCTTGCCGGTAAGAACCGCTTTGTCGGTGTTGATAACGATTACGAAGTCGCCGCAATCGACGTTGGGTGTAAAGGTCGGTTTGTTTTTACCGCGAAGTACGGAAGCGACACGGCTTGCAAGACGGCCGAGAGGAACGCCAGCAGCGTCCACTACGTACCAGTTTCTTTCAACCGTTTCGGCTTTTGCCATATAGGTCTTCATAGTATGTTGCTCCTTTATTTCGTATATATTTTTCTTAACTTTTTTCAAACTCGCTCGTCACACACTGTACATCCGTTCAACTAACGGGGAAAAACGGGATTTTTCAGTGCCGCTCCAAGCTTGCCTATTTATTGTATTATGAAACGAAATTTAAGTCAAGCTGTTTTGACGCAAGTTTTTCAACTTTTTTTAAAATTTTTTAATTTTTTTTATTTTTCTCTTTTTGGATCTATCCCTTTCTCCTTTTTCTTTGGAAATTACAGGAATTTCATCGACTTTTCCCGATTATTCCTTTCCCTTATTTCCTTGTAAAAACCTCTTTTCCTCTCGAAAAAATCAAAAGCGAGCAATTTATGAAACTCAGTTTTTTATAAGTCGAGTTTTCTTAAATCCGAGCAAAATCGATTGTAAAAAAAAGAAAAGTGTGTTATACTAAACATGCCAAACAAAACTAAATATTTAAAGATGACTAATCAAAGGGAATATTCTACCCTTTTTTTAACATACTCCCATTATAGCAATTTGTTAAAAATGCAAATTCCAAATGGGAGTGGTTAGTCATTCTTATTTAGTTTTGTTTGGCGACAACGGAGTTTGCGTTTTCTGTGCGTTAACTTCGGTTGGCGCACTTTTTTTATTTTAGAACGGTGCGACTACTACAAAAGGAGCATCGAATATATGGCAACAGTTATTATGAAAAATGCTAAAAATGCAAAAAAGGACGAGTTTTATACCCAACTCGCAGACATCGAGAACGAATTAAAACACTACAAAGAACATTTTAAGAATAAAACGGTATTTTGCAACTGCGACGACCCGTTTGAAAGCAATTTCTTTAAGTATTTTGCCATGAATTTTAATCATCTCGGCTTAAAAAAACTGATTTGCACTTGTCATGCGACCTCGCCTATTGCTTGGGTGCAATTATCCCTTTTCGACAATGCCAATGTCGTCGTGAAAACGGAAAGCGGAAAACAGCCTTATAAAATCGAGATTACCGAAGTTTTTGATTATAACAACGACGGTGCAGTTGACTTATCCGATGTTGAATATTTGTTAAAAAATAAAAAGAACTCTTTATCCGTTCTGCATGGAGACGGAGACTTCCGCTCGCAAGAGTGCATCGAACTTTTGAAAGCAGCGGATATTGTAGTTACAAATCCGCCCTTTTCTTTGTTTCGGGAATATGTAGCTCAACTAATAAATCATGATAAGAAATTTTTAATAATCGGCAACATAAACGCGATTACATATAAGGAAATATTTCCGTTAATTAAAAACAATAAAATGTGGCTTGGCTGTTCTATTCATAGTGGAGATCGAGAATTTCAAGTTCCCGACAGCTATCCATTAAATGCAGCAGGAACACGAATTGATTCTAACGGAAACAAATATATACGAGTAAAAGGTGTCCGCTGGTTTACAAATTTAGATGTTTCCATGCGGCATGAAGAATTACCTTTATATAAAAAATATACACCGCAAGAATATCCGAAATATGATAATTATGATGCAATCAATATCAATAAAGTGAACGATATTCCGTACAATTATGACGGATATATGGGGGTTCCGATTACGTTTATAGATAAATACAATCCCGAGCAATTTGCAATCATAGGATTGGCCGCTTCTGCCGGATACAATAAAGATATTGTCGGTTTGGAGTTTAAGGGAGAAAAAGACGCAAGAACAATCATTAACAAAAAAAATACATATGCCAGAATATTTATCAGAAGGAAATAACGGTCATGAATATAGAATTACACGAAATAAAAATCAGAGAAATCGTTGACGGATACGTAGACAGCCAAGAAGACGGCGTTGTCGGCTATGGCGGAAAATTAAACATTCGCCCTGCGTTTCAGCGCGAATTTGTATATAAAGAAAAACAGCGAAACGCCGTCATAGAAACGGTTACGAAAGGTTTTCCTCTCAACGTTATGTATTGGGTGGAAGATGAAAACGGCAACTACGAACTCCTTGACGGACAACAACGTACAATTAGCATTTGTCAATATGTGAACGGCGATTTTTCACTTAATAGTCGTGCTTTTCATAATCTTACCGAAACAGAAAAGAATCAGATATTGAATTATCCATTGATGATTTATATTTGCAACGGCAACGATAAAGAAAAGCTCGATTGGTTTAAGATTATCAATATTGCGGGCGAGCAACTAAAAGAGCAGGAACTTCGCAACGCTATTTACACGGGCGAGTGGCTTTCGGACGCAAAAAGATATTTTTCAAAAAACGGTTGCGTGGCATACTTGCTTGCAAACAAATATCTTAACGGCGAAGTCAACCGTCAAGACTATTTGGAAACGGTTTTGTCGTGGCTTTCAGCAAAAGAAGGCATAAAACTCGAAGATTATATGTCCGTTCATCAACACGACAGCCATGCAACGCCTTTATGGCAATATTTTCAATCGGTTATATCTTGGGTGCAAGCAATATTCCCTACCTATCGAAAAGAGATGAAAGGTCTCGCTTGGGGCATTCTTTATAATACATACGGCGACAAAGTGTATAATCCGCAGGAGTTAGAGAAAAAAATCGTTGTCTTACTGCAAGACGACGATGTAAAAAAACGTTCGGGCATTTACGAATATTTGCTTTCGGGCAACGAAAAACATCTCAATCTCCGCACATTTTCCGACAACGAAAAAAGACAAGTTTACGAACGTCAAAAAGGCATTTGTCCGCATTGTAAAGCAGAGCACCGACAAAAAATACATTATGAACTCGAAGAAATGGAAGCCGATCACATTACGCCGTGGTGCGAAGGCGGAAAAACAAAAATCGAGAACTGTCAAATGCTTTGCAAAGAACACAACAGAAGAAAATCAAATAAATAACGCCTTCGTTTGCCAAACCGCCTTCCATACACAGCCAATGCCGCTTTATACATTTTCTCAAAAGCGGAATGAGCAACCGTATTGCACGATTTTATCGATATTATCACGAAAAAACGCTGTAAGAGAGGTGCTTTCCGCATTTTTTTTTCTATGCCCCCTTTATTCGTTTGCTTTTTTAGAGAAAATGTTTTATAATAAATGTGTATGAATAAAATTTGGAGGTCATTATTATGCCTTTGGTAACTACTACCGAAATGTTCAAAAAAGCGTATGCAGGTAAATACGCAATCGGCGCGTTCAACGTGAATAACATGGAAATGATCCAGGCGATTGTAGAAGCTGCAAACGAAGAAAAATCCCCCGTTATTTTGCAGGTATCTGCAGGCGCAAGAAAGTATGCAAACCCCGTATACTTAAAGCACCTCGTACAAGCTGCCGTAGAAACCAACGATATTCCCGTTGCTATGCACCTTGACCACGGCGCTGATTTCGAAATCTGTAAAGCTTCCATCGACGGCGGTTTCACGTCCGTCATGATCGACGCTTCTTCCCACCCTTGGGACGAAAACATCGCCATCACGAAGAAAGTCGTAGAATACGCGCATGACCACGGTGTCGTGGTCGAAGCCGAACTCGGTACCCTTGCAGGGATCGAAGACGACGTCAACGTATCTTCCGACAACGCACACTTCACCTCCCCCGACGAAGTGCAGGATTTCGTAGCCGCAACCGGCATCGACTCCCTCGCAATCGCAATCGGTACCTCTCACGGCGCTTACAAATTCAAGCCCGGTCAGGATCCCAAGCTTCGTCTTGACATCTTGGAAGAAATCGGCAAGAGATTGCCCGGATTCCCCATCGTGTTGCACGGCGCTTCCTCCGTTCCTCAGGACAAGGTTGCCATCGTCAACCAATTCGGCGGTCACATGCCCGACGCAATCGGTATTCCCGAATCCGAACTTCGCAAGGCTGCACAGATGGCTGTTTGCAAGATCAACATCGACTCCGACCTTCGCGTAGCATTCACGGCAGCACTTAGAAAGCATTTCAGCGAGTTCCCCGGTCACTTCGATCCTCGTCAGTATCTCGGCGATGCTCGTGCGTCCATGAAAGAAATGGTAAAGCACAAGATCGTAGACGTGCTCGGCTCCGCAGGCAAAGCATTTTAATCACACGTGAATTTTCCCCGACCGCATGGTCGGGGATTTTTTATGCGCTCCTTTTATACGCCCACTTTATCCGCATAATCAATTTGCAAAACAAAATTCCCTAAATATCGCTAAAATAAAAGTCGTACCTTTGAACAAAAACTCTTAGGTACGGCTTTTTTCCTTGAATTTTTCTTTTCCTTCGTTTCTTCTCTTTCAAAGAAGGCTAAAATATTTATTACTTCGCCAACGCGCGTGCAGCGTTTATAATTTCGCTTCGTCTGCTTGCGGCTTCTTCATACGCCGCTTGATATTCTTTCTTATATTTCGATTTCTTCATAAATCCGAGCACGATCAACGCGATTCCGCCCGCAACGGCTGCCACCCCGAGAGGTATTCCGACTATACCGCCCACGCCAAACGCACTTTCGCTTGCACAAATTGCTGCGACACCCAAAAGAAACCATCCCCACGTTTTCTTTTTCACCGGAAAAGAAATCCCTTCATATTGACGTTCGAGGGCTGCAAGCTCTTTATAATTTTTCATTTCCGTATCTCTTTGAAAAACAAGCTTTACATAATTCGTGGTAGTTGTAACTTGATTAATCGAATCTCCGTCTCTCTCCAAATGACTGCTTTGATTGTAAATTTCTTGGGAGGACTTTAATTCCCAACCAAACAATTGATATAATTCAATAGTAGACTGTTCTTCACTCGGAGCAACTTGAATACTTCTTGTTTCCTGCGACATAATAACACCTCTTTTGTTTTATTTTATAGCAACCTGCTATATTTTAACTAAATTATATAGCAACTTGCTATAATTGTCAAGCAGAAATGAGGTGATTTATGGAAATTTTTCAAACAAGACTGCGAGAAGAACGAAAGAG
>CAZEVL010000016.1:0-25183 GCA_964515795.1 uncultured Clostridia bacterium
GAATTGAGCGTATTCAGCCGTACGATATGTTCCCTCAGACCAAGCACGTCGAGACTCTCGTTCAACTTTCCCGAAAAAGCCCGACGGTACAATGTAAAAATTGAGTTTGGTGAAGGCGAGCTTTCATTAAAGAAAATTGCTCGGCGTATAGAGGCAAATAAACCCAAAGAAAAAGTAACCTATAAGTTGATACAAGATTATATTGAAGAAACTTACGGGTTCAAAGTTCCTACGGCTTATATTGCCGAAGCGAAACGTGAACTTGGCTTGCCTATGTATGATGCGCCGAACGCAGTAGAAGAATTAAAAAAGCCCCGACGACACCCGTCGGAGAAAACGGTAAAGGCAATTAAAGAAACGTTAAAACATTTTGAAATTATAGAAAAGAAAAGTGGTTTGCAAAGCGCAAGCCACTTTTTCTGTTAATTCAAATTCTGTTTTTGAATATCCTGCCAATTTTCGTTTTGAGATATTTCTGCGGTATCGCCGTAAAAAATCGTTTTCGCTTCCATATCGTCTTTCAAGAAATACATAAACCACGCCGTCATATACCCGTCTGCATTTGCGAGCATTTCCCCGTGATCGGTGTCTTTCCTACGTGCGATCATTGCGGGAATATCGTCGTTTAACGCCGTCAAATTCTCTTGCAAAGAGGAGAGTGGAGCAATCGTTTCTGCATCTGTTTTGCCTGTGCCCGCAGTCATAAATAAAGGGGCGGAGACTTTGCTCATTTCATAAGACCACTTCAAATTCGTCGCAAGTAAAGTATGGGTTGTGCTTGCTGTATAAGCGGCTTTGAATAGACCGCTATTATCAAAATTCGTGATAGCGTTGATAACGCCTACGCCGCCTTGCGAGTGTCCCGCAATGCCGACGTTATTTACGTCTATTTTTTGATAAAACGGGGAAGTCGAGTCTTTATTCAGGGCAAACAAGAAATCAAGCGATTTGGAGGAAGAAACGCCGTCCCAAGAAGATTCGTCGTTATTACCGATTACGATAAAACCCCAAGACGCAAGATGACGGAAGATCGGTTCGTATTTCGTATAAGGTACGCCCGTTCCGTTTGCCATAATCACGGCAGGATAGGAAATATTCGCATTTTCCATTTCTTTCGGATACCAAATTTTATAAGTGCCGTATGTGCTTTCGCCGCTTTTGTATTCTTTCGATTCTACGTCGTAAGAGCCGAGCACCGTATATTTTTGTTCCAATGGTAAAGCGGCGTTTACGGTCGTATAATAGCCGTCTTTTACGGCGGGTTGTTTTGAAAGCCAACTAAGACGGCCGGCAAACGCAACGCAAGCAACCGCAACGACGATACCGATGATTAAAAGAATTTTTATAAATTTTTTCATACTTTCTCCTTGACTTTTCGTGCTGAAAAGGTTATACTATAAATGATACTTTCATATCAAATTATATTGATTTTCGGGCAATAAGTCAATGAAAAAAACAAGGGAAGAAACGGAAAGATACGAATAGGCGGAAAAGTATCTTTTCGAATAAACTTATGGACGGAAGAAAACAAAGAACGGATTTTTTGAAAGAGTGTATAGCCGACGCGCTGATAAGGCTATTGAAAAATAAATCCATAGAAGAAATTTCCATAGACGAGATCACGGCGACCGCAAACGTTGGCAGGGCGACCTATTTCCGTAATTTCACGTCGAAAACGGAAGTATTGACTTTTAAGCTCGTATGTCTTTGGAAACGGTTTGCGGAAGAAAACGATTTGAAAGAAACAAGACAATTCGCCCTTGAAAATTCCGAGGCGTTTTTTACATATAATTATGGGATCCGAGATTTGTTAAATCTTTTGTACGCAAAGGGCTTGCAAGACGCATTATACGATAGCTTTTGTCGGATTATGATTGACGAAAGCGGCAGATACGGTTGCGGACAATACAAAGAAAGGTTTTATGCTCACGGTCTGTTCGGGGTTTTGGACGAATGGATCAAACGCGGATACAAAGAAACGCCGTCCGAAATGACGGAGATCGTAAAAAGAATTACAAATATATAAAGGAGGCAAGGAAGTGAGGAAGATTTTTTTGGAAAACCAATCGAGCGTCGAAACTTTGACTGTTTTAAGTCGAAGGAGCAACATACATAATATGAAGTTGCATGCAGCTCCGTTCGAAAGGATTAAGAGCGGAGAAAAGACCATCGAGCTTCGCTTGTTTGATGAAAAGCGCAGGCAGGTAAAGACGGGCGATAGGATTGTTTTTACAAATACCGCGACCGGCGAAACGTTGAATACCACGGTTGTGAAATTACATTGTTTTGACAACTTCGAAGAATTATATCAATCGTTACCGCTTCTGAAATGCGGTTATACGGCCGAAGAGCTTGACAATGCGAAACCGTCCGATATGGAACCATACTATTCCGTTGAAGAACAGAACGAATACGGCGTTGTGGGGATCGAACTTTGTCGCCCTAAACAGGTGGACGAGAACGGAAACTAAAAGGTGTTATACAGTTTTTAAGAATTTCCGCTTTGTGAATATGTAAAAATTCTTTTCGCGTAAAATAATACCGCAGAAAGAGTTTGTAAAAATACAAGAAAAACGCGGGGCAGGCTTGACTTGTCGCGCGTTTTGTATTATAATATTGAAAAAGGCGTTCGATACGGTGATTACGGACAAGCGGTATGCCGATAATCCGTGTTTTCAGTGCGAATGCAATGGTTACAATCGGGCGAGAATAAAAACTCGGCGACGATTTTGCACGAAGTATCGAAAATAACCGAAAGAGAAGAAAAATAGGGAAAGTATGCAAAAAAAGTACGATAATGACAAAAAACGGCACGGGCAGGCGTTTGGCGACGGCAAAAAAGCTTTCGTTAAGAACGGAAAAGGAACGGGCAGGTATGCGAATACCGAACAGACGAAGCGAAAACCCGTACGTGAGGAACGCATAAACGGCGCACCCGTGTATACGGCGACGTATAAAGTAAACCGCAGTGACGAGTTGTTGGAATTTTTGTTGCGGAAATGCAACACGTCGAGAAACAATGTGAAATCGTTGCTGGTGCGGAAGCAGGTGCTCGTGAACGGCAGGGTGGTAACGCAATATAATTATATGCTCGCCAAAGACGACGAAATAAAACTTTCCCGAAAGCCTGTCAGGGACGGGGCAACGGCAACGCAGCCGACGGCAAAACGAAACGCAAAAACGCAACCGAGCTTTTCCGTACGGGATTTGAAGATCATTTACGAAGACGAGGATTTTATCGCCGTCGATAAGCCCGTGGGTTTGTTGTCCGTGGAAAGCGATAAGGAAACGGTTTGCGCATACGCTTTGGTGGCGGAGTATATGCAACGGGCGGACAAGAACGCACGACCTTTTCTTTTGCACCGTATCGATAAGGAAACTTCCGGGGTGTTGGTATTTGCGAAGAACGTAAAAATCCATTCGATGCTGAAAATGCATTGGGGGGAATTGGTACAGCTTCGGGAATATTATGCGGTCGTCGACGGTACGTTGGCGGAAAAGTCGGCGACGATAACGACGTATTTGAGGGAGAACGTTAACAACGTCGTGTATTCCACGAAAGACCCTACGGGGCAAAAAGCGATTACGCATTACGAGGTCTTGAAAGAGAATAACGGCTATTCGTTGTTGCGCGTGAAAATCGATACGGGCAGAAAAAATCAGATCCGCGTGCATATGCAAAGTTCCGGGTGTCCGATCGTCGGCGACGATAAATACGGCAAAATTTCGGAGAGCGAAAAGGTGCGCAATCCGCTCGGTCGGCTCGGCTTGCACGCTTCGAGACTGGAATTTATCCATCCCGTAACGAAGGAAGTCGTCGGGATTTCGGCGACCGTTCCCGCCGCATTCAGAGCTTTGTTTTAAGGAGAACGAATAAATGAAAAAGATTGCGAGTTTTACCGTAAATCACGATACGTTGACGAAAGGGATGTATATTTCCCGAATAGACGGCGACGTGGTGACGTATGATATTCGAATGAAGGTGCCGAACGGCGGAGATTATTTTTCGATGAGCGCGGCGCATACCTTGGAGCATTTGTTTGCCACGTATGCCCGAAACAGTCGATTTGGCGAGCAGATTGTTTACGTCGGACCGATGGGCTGTCGGACGGGGTTTTATCTTTTGACCAGAGATAGCGTTTCGGCGTGCGACGCCATTACGCTCGTAAAAGACAGTATGGCGTTCGTTAGGGATTTCGAAGGAGAAATTCCCGGAAGTAAGAAAGAGGAATGCGGCAATTATTTGGACCACGACCTTGTCGGGGCGAAAAAGCTCGGGAAAGAGATGTGTGTCGTATTGGCGGATTGGAAAGAAAACGATTTACAATATAAGTGAGGCGGACTTTATGGAAACAATGCAGGCGATATTGACGAGAAAAAGTACGAAAAGTTACAAATCGGACGCGGTGGAGAAAGCGGCAATCGAGAAGATCGTAGAGGCGGGGCTTAGCGCGGCTTCCGGTCTGAATATGCAATCCCCGATTGTATTGGCGGTGACGGATAAATCGATGCGCGACAAGCTTTCCGCATTGAACGCGCAGGTTGCCGGTATGCAGATCGATCCGTTTTACGGCGCGCCCGTCGTGTTGGTCGTGTTGGCGAGAAAGGACGTTTGCACGTATGTGTACGACGGATCGCTCGTGATAGGCAATATGTTGTTGGCTGCACAGGACTTGGGATTGGGTGCCTGTTGGGTACACCGCGCGAAAGAAATGTTCGAGTTGCCCGAAGGTAAGGAGATTTTGAAAAACCTCGGCATCGAGGGCGAATACGAGGGTATCGGGAATTGTATCGTCGGATATCCGAAAACGGAAGGCGCGGTAAAACCTCGTAAAGAAAACAGAGCGTATTATATTTAGTCGAAAACGAACGCTCCTTATCGGTGCGTCGAGAAAAAATAAACGGAGAAAAACGATATGGAAAACAAAATTATTTGTAATTGTATGCAGGTATCCGTTGCGGATATCGAAAAGGCTTTGCATGAGGGTGAACGCTTCTCTGACGTTGAAAAGGCGTTTCAAAAAGTGCAGATGGTGACGCATTGTTCTACGGGTTGCGGCGGTTGTCACGATAAGGTGTTGGACATCATTTCCGAATTTATGAATTAAACGTGGGAATGCCCGAAGCGAAGTGCGCTCGGGCTTTCTTTATAGGAGAACGTTATGCGAGTGGGAGTATCGACGGCGTCGCTGTTTTTGCGGAAAAACAATGAGGACGCCTTGCCGCTGTTGAACGAACTCGGCGTGGAAAACGCCGAGGTGTTTTTGACGTCCTTTTCGGAGTACGGATATCCGTTTGCGGAATTGTTGCGGACTCGAAAAGGCGCGTTACACGTCAATTCCGTGCATTGTCTGAATACGGAATTCGAACCGCAGTTGTTTAATTTGCATCCGCGCGTAAAAGAGGACGCGTATGCGTGGCTGGAAAAGGTATTGTGCAGTGCAAACGCACTCGGCGCGCCGTATTATACGTTTCACGGTACGTCGCGCGTAAAACGAGCTTCTCGTTCCGGCGAAAACGATAATTTCCCTGCTATGGTCGAAGGCTTTCGAGAGTTGGAACGTTTCTGTCGGGAACGAAAGGTAACGCTGTGCTTGGAGAACGTGGAATGGTCTACGTATAACAGACCGGGCGTTTTTTCCGTTCTTGCATCGGAAATAGACGGACTTTGGGGTGTGTTGGATATCAAACAGGCGCGTATATCGGAATTTCCCTATGAAGAATATCTCACGGAAATGGGGGAACGGCTTGCATACGCGCATGTTTCGGACGTAACGGCGGACGGGAGAATTTGTTTGCCCGGGAAAGGAACGTTCGATTTTGAAACCTTTTTGAAACGATTGCGTGACGTCGGGTTCGACGGCGCGTTGCTTATCGAAGTGTATAACGTCGATTATCGCTGCGTGGAAGAGTTGCGCACGTCTTGCGACTTTTTGCGTGAATTGTTATATAAAAACGATCTGTGAAGAATTTTTTACATTTTTTTGGTAAAAACTATTGACATGTAATGTATTTTATGATATTCTATATTAGGATTTAGTCCTAATATAGAAATAAGATTTAATCTTGTTAATAAATGAGGTGAAAAAGATGTTAAAGGTATATCAATGTAACGATTGTAAAAAGACGATTATCGGCAAGGAAACGCTTCGCTTGGAGGGCTGGACGGAATTGCTTGCGGGCAGTACGGACGCGGCGCAAGAAAAGCACGTGCCGGTGGTTTGTGTAAACGGGAATTCGGTACGGGTAGACATCGGCAGTGTGGCGCATCCTATGACGGAGGCGCATTTGATCGAGTGGGTCGCGGTGGAAACCGATAACGGTTTTCAGGTGCGGTATTTGAAAGCGGACGGCTCACCCGTGTGCGAGTTTATGCTTGCTGACGGCGAAAACGTAGCGGGCGTGTACGCATTCTGTAATTTGCACGGATTGTGGAAGGCTTAAAAAGGAGCGGATATGATAGAAAGAGAAGCAATGTATCGTTTGACGTACGGGGTGTTCATGGTGACGACGACGGACGGGCAAAAACAAAACGGTTGTATCGTGAATACCGTTTCGATGCTGACGGACGAACCGAATCGTATCGTTCTGTTCGTCAATAAAGCGAATTACACCGACGAGTTGTTATTGCGTAACAAAATTTTTAACGTTTCCGTTTTGACGGAGGGGGCTCCGTTCGAATTGTTTAAGCAGTTCGGGTTTGTCTCCGGGCGAACGACGGATAAATTTGCCGATCGGGAGTATCCGACGACGGAAAACGGACTGTATTATCTGCCGGAACACGCCAACGCCGTGTTGAGCGCAAAAATAACGGAGAGTTACGATTACGGCACGCATACGCTGTTTGTGGCGGAAGTAACGGGTGCGAAGACGCTTTCCGATGAGCCGTCCGTGACGTATGCGTATTATCTGAGTCATATCAAGCCGCAACCGACTGTCGCGCCGAAACCCGAAACGGAGCAGCGGGAAAAGTGGGTGTGCAAAATATGCGGTTACGTGCACGAGGGCGAATTGCCGGAAGATTTTATCTGTCCTTGGTGCAAACACCCTGCCTCCGACTTCGAAAGAATTTCTTAAAAATAATCGAAAAACGCAACTCCTTTCGGCGTTGCGTTTCCTTTTGCTGCGAAAGGGCGGACGTTTCGACGGGAATCGACAAGAGTGCGGAAATAAAGACGGAAAAAAACGGGAAAAGGACAAAAAAGCTTTTGAAAACGTCAAAAAAAGCTTGACAGCAGAAGCGGAAATTGTTATAATTACATAGAAAAAAATAAACGCATCGGCAAAGGAGGGTTGAGAAAAGTATGTCTACGGTTAAAGTTGGTGAAAACGAAAACGTTGAAAGCGCATTGCGCCGCTTTAAGAGAAAATGCTCTCGCGACGGTATCATCGGTGATTTGAGAAAGAAGGAATTTTATGAAAAACCTTCCGTAAGAAGAAAGAAAAAATCCGAAGCTGCCAGAAAGAGAAGCAGAAACTAACGAACAAAAGAGCTCACGAACGTGGGCTCTTTTCTTTTGCGAAATTTGTCGAAAATATCGAAAAAAAGAAAGAAATTTATCGAAGGGGTGGAAACTATGTCGAAAGAAACACAAACGTCCGAGGAGAGAACGCTTCGCGAGGAGGCTCGTCGCGCAAAATTACGCATCAAGAGCGGTTTTTGGACTGCTCGACAGGAAGATATGGATTTGCGAAAAGAGGAAGCCAGAAAACGAGGCTTAAACGAAAGCAAGGCGGGTAGATTTTTTAAGAGCAAACTTACGGCGGAAATTGCCGGAGTGAAAGAGGACGAGTTCTATTTGCGCGTCAAGGAAATGTTGCTTGCGGAAGGGGAGGTCAGCGACGCCATCGGCAGGTTGACGGACAAGGCGTATTACGATACGCTTTCCTATGAAGAAAAGCAACGTTACAACCTTACGCTCAGCGAAAAGTATCTTCGCGCTTTGGAACGTTTTCGACGGGAGTGCGAGTTTGACGTTTTGCATAAGATATGATTGCCGCCGCGGAGTAATTTTTGCTCCGCGGTATATTTTTAGCGGTAACGATCGGCGTTGCACTTGCCAAAAAAACTGTTTTATGATATAATAGCATCGTTATGGCACAGATAGAAGAATTATTGAAAAAGTTAAACGAGGAACAGATTCGTCCGGTTTTGCAGACGGAAGGGGCGGTTCTCGTGTTGGCAGGTGCGGGCAGCGGAAAAACACGCGTTTTAACGTCGCGTATCGCGTATCTTATGGAAGAAAAACGCGTCCCTGCAGACGCGATTCTTGCAATTACGTTCACAAACAAAGCCGCAAACGAGATGAAGGAGCGTTTGAGCGCGATCGTAGATGTTTCTCGGGCGTGGGTATGCACCATTCACAGTATGTGCGTGCGTATTTTGCGTATGTATACGTCGGAAGTAGGGATAAACGGCAATTTTTCCATTTACAGCGAAACGGAACGCGGCAATATCATTAAAAAATCCTTTCAGGAGTGCGCTTTTGACGACGATAAACTTTTGAAAAACGTCAAATGGCATATCGCAAATGCAAAAATGCTCGGTTTAGATCCCGAACAATATGCGGAGGAGTACGCCGGCGATAACAATATCGACGAGGTTACGAAGGTATATGCTCGATACCAAAAGCATTTGAAGGAGAACAATGCGCTCGATTTCGACGATTTGCTTAACGAAACGCGGCGGTTACTCAAAAACAACAAAGACGCACGCGAGTATTTGGGCGGTAAGTTCCGTTACATTCTCGTGGACGAGTTTCAAGATACCAACGCGGTGCAGTATGAAATTATCCGTTATTTGGCGTCCGCGCACGGCAATTTGTTTGCCGTAGGCGACGACGATCAGTCTATTTACGGTTGGAGAGGCGCGAAAATCGAAAATATACTGCACTTCGAAAAGGACTTCAAAGACGCGAAAGTGTTCAAGTTGGAGCGAAATTATCGTTCTACGAAAAATATCCTGAATCTTGCGAACGCCGTGATTAAAAACAACGGAAATCGTAAAGATAAAACGCTTTGGACTGAAAACGACGAGGGTGTGGAAGGAAAGGTTTTCGAGGCGGAAGAGGAAGGCGGAGAGGCGCGTTATATCGCACAAACGATTGCCGGTTTGATGCATAATTACGGTTATAAGTTTTCCGACTTTGCCGTACTGATGCGTTTGAACGCATTAACGCGTTCTTTTGAACAAGAGTTTACGGGCGACGGTATACCCTATAAAGTATTCGGCGGGTTTAAGTTCTTCGAGCGTAAAGAAATTAAAGACTTGTTGGCGTATTTGCGGTTGATAAACAATCCGTTCGACAGCGAGGCGGCAATCCGTATTATAAATTTCCCGAAACGCGGGATCGGCGCGAGGACGGTAGAGGCGTTGCAAAATTACGCTGCGGAAAACGATTTGACGGTGTACGACGCATTGCTGGCTTTGGGCGAAATCGGTTTTACGGGCGCGACGAGGGAAAAATTGGTCGGCTTTCGCGGTTTGATTAAAAAATGGATTATCGACAGCCTCGAAATGCCGATAAACGAGCTGGTGAAAGAAATCGTCGAGGACACGCATATGCGCGAGGCGTATGCGGACGAATCCGACGAGAGCATCAACAAGCGTGCGAACATCGAAGAATTTATCAATTCCGTGGATGAATACAGTAAGTTGAACGAAGGTGCGACGCTTACCGATTATTTGAATCAAGTAACGCTTTCTTCGGATACGGACGAGATGGACGAATCCGATTACGTGACGTTGGCGACTGTGCATTCCGTGAAAGGGTTGGAGTTCCGTTGCGTGTTCGTATGCGGTATGGAGGAGAATATAATGCCCGTATCGCGTGCGGTGGACAACGAGGAAGATATGGAAGAGGAACGCCGTTTGATGTACGTGGCGATTACCCGTGCGGAAGAGAATATCTATTTCACGCGAAGCAAGAGTCGTTATCTTTACGGCAAACGGGAGCCGACTATGCGGTCGAGATTTTTGAAGGAAATGTCGTCGTTGTTGGATTTGCCGAAGGAAACGCCGAGAAGAAGTTTCGGCTACGGCGACTACGAAGATCCGGAAATGTACGGAAACGCTTCGTACGGCGGTGGCAGGTATGCGTCGAGCGAGGATTACGGCGGCAGAAGAAACTCTTACGGCGGCGGGTACGGCAACCGCGGCTACGACGATTCTTCTCGCGGAAATTCGGGAGTGACGCGTTCTGCGTGGAACGGCGGTTCGTCGTACGGCGGAACGTCCTATGGCTCTTACGGCAATTCGTCGAGAGGGAGCGGTTCCGGCTTTGCCGCAAAATCGAGTGCGAAACAGGGCGGTTTTACTTATGGCGGTATCTCTCGTGCACCTGCAAAACCGACGGGGACGAAAGATTTGTCCGCTTTTCGTATCGGCGTAAAAGTACAGCATCCGAAATTCGGTATCGGTACGGTCGTCGGGCTTCGCGGCGTAGGCGCGAATATGATTTTGGATATCGGATTCGAGGGGTTGGGGATAAAACAGCTTTCCGCCTCTCTTGCACCCTTGACGATTCTCTAAACGTCGCAATTCTGCGTTGTTGCTCGGTCACGTACTGTTTGTACGTTCCCTCGCTTCGCCTTGACTTGCTCGTTTAGACACGAAATACGGCAATTCTGCGTTGTCGCTCGGTTGCGTACTGTTTGTATGCTCTTTTGTATCGTTTCGACTGGTTTGGTTCGATGCGCTACAATATCAAAAGACGAGGGCAGGTATGCCGAAAAGTGAAATTTTATGAGGAAAATATGGATAGACAGAGAGAATTGGTAGACGTTCTGAATCGATGGGCGTACGAATATTACGTATTGGACGAACCGACGGTTTCGGATAAAGAATACGACGCTCTGTACGACGAGTTACGCGCATTGGAAGCGGAAAGCGGAGTCGTATATGCGGACAGCCCGACAAGACGTGTCGGGGGAGAGCCGATTAAAGGTTTTGAAAAACATACCCATATCGCGCGGTTATACAGCTTGGATAAATCGGTGACGGAAGAAGAAGTTCGCGGCTTTTTAACAAAAGCGGAAAAACTTTCCGGCGGAGAGATAGAATACACGGTGGAATATAAATTCGACGGGTTGACGGTTTGCTTGACGTACGAAAACGGAGAGTTTGTCCGCGCGACCACACGCGGTAACGGCGTCGTCGGGGAAGATGTGACGGCACAAGTGTTGACGATTCGTACGTTTCCTTTGAAAATAGCCTATCGCGGTTTGTTGGAGGTGCGAGGCGAGGCGGTCATTCGTTTATCCGTTTTGGAAGAATATAATAAAACGGCGACCGAATCGCTGAAAAACGCGCGGAATGCGGCAGCCGGGGCGATACGGAATCTCGATCCGAAAGTCACCGAGCAGCGTCGACCCGATATTTATTTTTATGACGTGAATTATCTTTCGGAAGGCGCGCCGATGTCGCAAACGGATGCGCATGCGTTTCTCATAGAGGAAGGCTTTAAGGTATTCCCGTATTTTCGCATTTGCAAATCGCAAGAAGAGGTGCTTGCCGCAATAGACGAAATCGAAGTGGGGCGCAAGCAGATCGACGTCTTGACGGACGGGGCGGTAATTAAAGTGAACGATGCCGCTTTGCGGGAAGAAATGGGTTTTACGGACAAATTCCCGAGATGGGCGATGGCGTATAAATTCGAGGCGGAAGAAGTGACGACGCTGTTGCAAGACGTCGTTTGGCAGGTGGGCAGGACGGGAAAATTGACGCCGCTCGCACTGTTGGAGCCGGTGGAACTCGGCGGTGTGACTGTTTCTCGGGCGACGTTGAACAATTACGGCGATATTATACGGAAAAAAGTAAAGATCGGTTCTCGTGTGTTGGTGCGCCGTTCCAACGAAGTGATTCCCGAAATTTTGGGTGCGACGGAGCATACGCTTGAAAGCCGCGAGATTGAAAAACCAACGGTTTGCCCTGCTTGCGGCAGTGTTTTGGAGGAAACGGGTGCGCATCTGTTTTGCCCGAATCGCTTTTGCGTACCTCGACTCGTGGCGAAACTCGACCATTATGCAAGCAAGAATGCAATGAACATAGACGGCTTTTCCGAAAGTACGGCATTGCAGCTCGTCGAACGGAAAAACGTGACGAGTTTTTCCGATCTGTATGCCTTGACGGCGGAAAGCTTGGCGGAACTGGACGGGTTCAAGAATAAAAAAATAGAGAATTTACTCTCGGCGATAGGAAAAAGCAAGATGCCTACCATGGATGCGTTTATTTATGCAATCGGCATAGAAGGTATAGGCAGGGTTGCGGCGAAAGATTTGGCTGCGAAGTTCAAAAATCTTGAAAATTTGAAGCGTGCGACGGCGGAAGAGTTGTTGCAGGTGGAGAACATCGGTGAAATTACGGCACGGGCGATTACGGCGTATTTTCAAGACGAAGACAACCTTGCGGAACTGGACGCGTTGGCGGCGGCAGGTGTTTCGCCTACTTGGTCGGAAGAAAAAAAAGAAGGTGTTTTTTCGGGCGAGTCCGTTGTGTTGACTGGAACGCTGAGCGAGTTCAAACGCAGCGAAGCGCAAAAGCACATCGAGGAGCGAGGCGGCGTTTGTCAGTCTGCGGTAACGTCGAAAACCACGTTGGTTGTGGCAGGGACGGACGCAGGCAGTAAGTTGGAAAAAGCGCAGAAGCTCGGCGTTAAAATCATAGACGAGGCGGCGTTCAAACGGTTGTTGGAAGAATGACGCATGGTTAACTATAAGACAAAATCAGGAAAAAGCGGACGAATTCGTGTCGTCCGCTTTTTTGCGGACGAAAGGATTTTTGTCGTTCCGTTTGCGAAAAACGGGAAAAAGGAAGGGCGCGTACGGTTTAATGGACGGCTTTTTATAATTTATTATAAAAAAGCAAAAAATACAAGCAATACTGCTTGAAATTTCGGGAATTTTCTGCTATAATGATAGAACCCGTAAATCGGGCGAAAATAACCGACAGAGGATAAAGACGTATGCTTAGTATGACAGGGTACGGTAAAGGGGAATACAACGAGGGCGGTATCGAACTCGTTTGTGAGATTAAGACGGTGAATAACCGTTATTTAGACGTTTCCGTCAAAGCTCCGCGTGTGTTTGCTGCGTACGAGGACGTAATTAGAAATACCGTCCGCGCGAAATTGACGAGAGGGCACGCCGACGTGTACGTGTCGCTTAAAGATAAACGGGAACGCCCTACCGCGCTCGTTGCCGATATGGCGCTTGCGACTTCTTACGTGACGGCGGCGAAGGCATTAAAGGAAGCCTTTCCGGATTTGACGGACGACTTGACGTTAACCTCTGTGTTGCGCTATCCGGAAGTTTTGAAACAAGAGGATACCCAGTGTTTGGACGACGCGTTGACAAACGCTTTGCAAACGGCGTTAAACGCCGCGCTCGATCGGTTAAACGAAATGCGTTTGACGGAAGGCGAAAAATTGAAGGCGGATATGTTGTCGAGAATGACGACCATCGAAAATTTGGTGGCGACGATCGCGGAACGAGCGCCGTCCGTTGCGGAAGAATATCGCGAAAAGCTCCGCGCGAAAGTAGAGGAATACCTTGCGGAAGCCTCGGTGGACGAGGGAAGACTGCTTTCCGAGGTCGCCGTGTTTGCCGATAAAACGAATATCGACGAGGAATTGACGAGACTTCGCAGCCATATCGAACAGTTCCGCAGTATTTGCGAAGACGGCGTCGTAGGCAGAAAACTCGACTTCCTCGTACAGGAGTTTAACCGAGAAGCGAATACTACCTGTTCCAAGAGCAACGACGTGACGATTACTCGGACGGGACTCGCATTGAAAAACGAAATCGAAAAGATTCGCGAACAAGTACAGAACCTCGAGTAAAGGAGAGCGTATGAAACACGTATTATTGGCTGTTTCCGGCCCTTCCGGCGTGGGCAAGGGTACGATGGTAAAAACTTTGATTGAGAGAAGGGCGGACGTCGTGGAATCGGTTTCCTGTACGACGCGCGCTCCTCGCGAGGGCGAAATCGACGGAAAGCATTATTTCTTTTTAACGAAAGAGGAATTCGAACGTCGCATAGCCGAAAACGACTTTTTGGAATACGACGAACATTTCGGGAACTATTACGGTACGCCGATCTCGTTCGTGAAAGAAACCTTAAAGACAAAATCTGTGATTATGGAGATCGACGTAGTGGGTGCGCTGAACGCGAAAAAAACGTTTCCCGAATGCGTGTTGGTGATGGTCGCTCCGCCGTCCGTGGAGGAGCTTCGCCGTCGTTTGTCGGGCAGAGGCTCGGAATCGGAATCGCAGATTACAAACCGACTTGCCCGTATGGAATACGAATTGTCCTATCGGGATAAATACGATTACGTTATCGTCAACGACGATTTAGAGGCTGCGATTGCGGAGCTTGGCAAAATCATCGACGGCGAATGAAACGATAAAACACAAAAAACCATATAAGGAGTGAATATTTATGATAAACGAACCTTCGGTAGACGAAATGATTAGAAAACTCGGGACGGAAGAAGAACCGATCAGCCGTTACGCGCTTTGCACGATCGCATCGAAGCGCGCTCGCCAGATTATCGAATCGGAAAAGAATCTCGGCGTGCACGATTCTACGGGCAAGGACAAGGAATTGTTGTCGGCGTGCAAGGATATTGCAAACGGCAAAGTTATCGTTGCGAAAGACTAAACATACCCAAAATTGCCTCGACGAGTTTGTTCGAGGCGATTTTTAAGTAAGCGAACGGGGGGCGCGGTTATGATTGCCGAAGTTATTGTAGACATCGCGGCGAGCGAAACGGACAGAATATACGATTATCTTTGCGACGACGATATGGTCGTCGGTAGTCGCGTACGCGCTCCGTTCGGCGGTAAAATCGTGCCGGGGTTCGTCATGCGCTTAAAACCGACCTCCGATCTTCCCGCAGAGAAACTGAAAAAGGTTTTGCCTTGTTCGGACGAGCTGCCTGCGCTCAACGCGGAGTGTTTGGCTTTGGCGGAGAAACTGACGGCGCGTTATCGCGTGCCGAAAGCATTGACGTTGCGATTGTTTTTGCCTTCGGAAATGCGTACGGGAAAGGTACGGGAATTATGGCGGAATTATGCGGAGTTGCTTTTACCCGTTTCGGAAATGAAATTGTCGAAAACCGCCAAAAATCAAATCGGTGCGGCGGAATATTTACGGGCGAACGGGAAAACCGATTGCGCCTGTTTGAATAAGTTGTATCCCGGCGGTGCGGCGGCTCTGGAAAAGAAAGGTTACGTCAAGATTACGAAGGAGCAGCTTCTGCGCGATCCCTACAAGGAAGAAGTCGGGCAAAAGACGGAGCGGACGTTGACGCCCGATCAGGCGCGCGCCGTTAAGACGATTTGCGAGGATTCTCGTACGGTGCAGCTTTTGCACGGCGTGACGGGGAGCGGAAAAACGGAGGTGTATCTGACGTTGATAGCCGCTTGCTTGCGTGAGGGAAAGAGTTCTATTTTTCTCGTGCCGGAAATTTCTTTGACGCCGCAAATGCTGTTGCAACTTCGCGCTCGATTCGGGAAAAACGCCGCAATCTTGCATAGCGGACTTTCCGCTGGGGAGCGTTTCGACGAATGGTGGCGGTTGCGCACAGGCGAGGCGAAAATAGCCATCGGTGCGCGTAGCGCGATTTTTGCGCCGTTGGAAAATCTCGGTGTGATTATCATCGACGAAGAACACGATTCCAGTTATTCCAGCGAATCCGCCCCCCGTTACAATACCTTCGACGTCGCGCTTTTGCGTGCGAAACGCAACGGCTGTAAGTTGGTTTTAGGCAGTGCGACGCCTTCGACGGAAACGTACAAACGCGCAAAGGAAGGGGAATTTTCCCTGATTCGTTTGGAAAAGCGGATCAATCGAAAACCGATGCCGGAAATTTTAATCGCCGATATGCGGCGCGAAGTGCGCCGCGGAAACAATACCGCGTTTTCGGGCATTTTGAAAGAAGAGATAGAAAAGTGCTTGGCGGAAAACAAGCAGACGATTTTGTTTTTGAATCGTCGAGGCTATTCGCAGACGGTGATTTGTAAGGAGTGCGGCTACGTGGCGAAATGCGAGGCTTGCGACGTGTCGTTGACCTATCATAAGGACGAGCGGTGCTTAAAATGTCATTATTGCGGTACGAAGTACGCGATGCTTTCGGCTTGTCCGGAGTGCGGCGGCGTAAAGCTTTCCTATGCCGGGACGGGTACGCAACGCATCGAAGCGGAGCTTTCGAAGCTGTATCCGACGGCGCGGATTTTGCGTATGGACAACGATACGACGAGCGGTAAAGAGGGACATTATAAAATTCTGAAAGCCTTTGCGGAACATAAGGCGGATATTTTGGTAGGCACGCAAATGATCGCCAAAGGGCACGATTTTCCGTCGGTGACGCTGGTCGGAATTTTGGATGCGGATATGAGTTTGCATTTTTCCGATTATCGCAGCGGAGAACGGACGTTCCAGTTGTTGACGCAGGTCGCCGGCAGAAGCGGAAGAGCGGAAGAAAAAGGTAAAGTCGTCTTGCAGACGTTCGATCCCGAAAACGAAGTGTTGCGGTTTGCGACGGCGTACGATTACGAGGGGTTTTATCAAAACGAAATCTCTTTGCGTGCGGCGATGTCGTTTCCGCCGTTTTCCAAAATCGTCCGCGTATTGGTGACGGGCGAGGACGACAAAAAGGCGGTGGAAGCGTTGCGCGAAGTGTACGTGGGCTTAGAAAAATTATATACGGAACAGGCGGATAAATTTCTGTTTTTCAATAAGATGCGCGCGCCGATTAAACGAATACAAAACAAATATCGATATCAAGTATTGATGCGTTTGGCGGACACGTCGGTGTTGCCTGCGATTTATGACGTTTGTGCGGCTGCACGGACGAGAGACGTATCGGTAACGGTGGAGGAAAATCCTGCGAATTTAAGCTGAGAAACGAAGTCGAAAACTTCTCGGCGCAGGCAGGCGTATCAAAAAAAGAGAAAAAACGTAATATAGAGTTTTACGAAAAGGAGAATGAACGATGGCAATTCGTAACGTAGTACAGGTGGGAGACGACGTATTAAGACAAAGATGTTTCGAGGTGGAAAGCTTCGACGAGAAGTTGTGGACGTTGCTCGACGATATGAAAGATACCGTAAAAAAGGAACAGGGTGCGGGACTTGCCGCACCGCAGGTCGGCGTGCTTCGTCGTGCCGTGGTTGTGGACGTGGACGACGGGTATTTCGAATTTATCAACCCCGTCATTTTGCAACAAAAGGGCGAGCAAACGGGCTGGGAGGGGTGTCTTTCCGTACGAGGAAAAAGCGGCATCGTTTCCCGTCCGATGAAGGTGACGCTTTCTTATTACGACAGAACGGGCGAGAAGAAGCTGTTGAAAGCGAAAGGTTTCTTTGCACGTGCGATTTGTCACGAACTCGACCACTTGGACGGCGTATTGTATATCGATAAAGCGTCGCATATTCAAAACGATTAAATCGGAAAGGAGAACGCTTATGAAAATCGTATTTGCCGGCACGCCCGATTTTGCGGTGAAGCCGTTGAAAAAAATTCTGGATTGCGGCTACGAGGTGGTAGGCGTTATCACGCAGGCGGATAAGCCGCAAGGCAGAAAAGGCGTCTTGACGCCTCCGCCCGTAAAAACGTTGGCGTCGGAACGGCATATCCCCGTCTTGCAACCCGAAAAAATTCGGGAGAGCGTGGACGAGGTACGTGCGCTCGGCGGCGACGTATTGATCACTTGTGCGTACGGGCAGATTTTGACGCAAGCCGTGCTGGACAGCTTCCCTATGGGCGTTTGGAACATTCACGCAGGGTTGCTTCCGAAATATCGCGGAGCGTCGCCTATTCAAAGCTGCATCTTAAACGGCGAAACGGAAACGGGCGTATCGATTATGAAAACGGAGCTGGGGTTGGATTGCGGCGACGTGTTATGCGTGGAAAAGACTCCGATTTCTCCCACGGAAACGTATGGGGAACTTTCTTCTCGACTTTCCGAAATCGGCGCGGATCTGATTGTATCGGCTTTGGAACAGTTGGAGGGGGGCAGGTATGCGTTGACGCCGCAAGGCACGGAGGGCGTCGGCGTGGTAAGAAAAATCGATAAGGCGCAGGCGCGGATCGATTTTAGTCGTACGCAACGAGAGGTTTGCGACCTTGTGCGCGGTATGAATCCCGCTCCCGTGGCTTTTGCGGAGCTTGACGGAAACAAAGTGAACGTTTACCGCGCGGAAATTGCCGTTCTAACGGAGGAGGAAATTTCGGGCTTCGAAAAAGCGCGCTTCGGCGAAGTGTTGAGCGATAAACCCAAGCGCGGTTTGCTTGTCAAATGTGCGGACGGCGCGGTGCGTTTGACGGAGGTACAGGCTGCGGGCGGCAAACGCATTTCGGGCGGCGATTTTATCAACGGCAGAAAAGCGAGAAAAGGACAGGTGTTCGTATGTTGAGCAACCCCGTATACGATCCGTTTCAAATTTTGACGAAAGTGTATTCCGGCGGCGTGCACGTCAAACAGGCGATTTCCGATACGTACATAGAGGAACAATATCGTTCCCGTACCGTGAAAATCGTCTACGGCGTTTTGGAAAACGACGGATATTTCGATTTTTGCATTCGGCACTATGCGCCGAAAAATCCGAAACTCGTCGTGCGGACGATTTTGAAAATTTCGTTGTATATGCTTTTGTATATGGACAAAAAGCGTTATATGGTGACCGATTGCGCCGTGGATCTTTGTAAAAAATTGGGCAAGAGCGGCGTCAGCGGTTTTGTGAACGCCTTTTTAAGGCGTTTTGACGAAAACGAGGTGGAGAAGACACTTCCGCAAGGCGTAGAAGGGGAAAGTATCCGCGCTTCGTATCCCTTGTTTGCCTATAAGATGCTGAAAAAGGAATACGGAGAACGGGCTTATTCGATCGCCTCCGCTCGTTCGGCAGGCGTTTCCGTGCGTTTCGAGCGCGACGCGGATAAATACGAAAATCGTCGGTATCTGCAAACCCCTTTCGAGGGAAACCGCATTTTTGAGAATTTTGCGCGCGACGACGGGTTCGACGAGGGGGCGTATACCTTTCAATCGGTGGGAAGCATTGCGATTTGCGACTGCGTAGAGCCGTGCGAAAAGTTGCTTGACTGTTGTGCCGCTCCGGGCGGAAAATCTGTCTTGCTTGCAAAAAAATGCGGCGAGGTGACTGCGTTTGAGCTGCATGAGCACAGGGTGGAGTTGATTCGTCAATATAAGCGGCGTATGGGCGTAGAAAATATTACGGAGTCGCAAAAGGACAGTTCGGTGTTCGACGCGCGATACGAGGAAGCATTCGACGCGGTGCTTTGCGACGCGCCTTGCTCGGGGTACGGCACGGTAAGCGAAAATCCCGATATCAAGCTGTTTCGGAAAGCCGAGGACGTCGCGGAGTTGCATAAGACGCAAAAAGCGATTTTGGATACCGTTTGTCGATATGTGAAAAAGGGCGGCACGTTGTATTATTCCACTTGTTCGTTGTTCGCCTGTGAAAACGACGATACGGTGGAGGCGTTTTTGAAAACGCATACCGACTTTGTTGCGGAAGCTTTGTCGAGTCCTTTGCGGCACGACGTCAAAAAATACGGTTTGCAATTTCTGCCCGACGCAGCGTACGGTGCCGGATTTTACGTTTGTAAAATGCTGAGAAAATAACAGACGGTATTACCGAAAGGGAATTATATAATAATGAAGAAAATTTTACAAGATTTGTCTTTTGCGGAGCTGGAAACTTACGTGCTTTCGCTCGGCGAAAAGAAATTCCGAGCAAAACAGCTTTACGACGGATTGATGCAAGGAAAGTCGATTTCCGATATTTCCTCGCTTTCAAAAGCATTGAAGGTACGGCTTTGCGAAGAATTCGAAAATACGCCCGTGCGTATCAAAGAAACGTATTTTTCCTCGGACGGTACAGAAAAATATTTATTCGAGTATGCGGACGGCAACCTTGTCGAGGGCGTATTGATGAAGTATAAATACGGGTATACGCAATGCGTGTCCACGCAGGTCGGTTGCCGAATGGGGTGTAAATTTTGTGCGTCCACGTTGGGCGGTTTGGTACGAAATTTGACTGCGGGGGAAATTCTTTCGCAAATCCTCGTCGTCAACGCACTGCATAAAAACGACGCGACGGGACAGGGCAAAGAGGCGCGTGCCGTCACCAACGTAGTGCTGATGGGCAGCGGCGAGCCGTTGGATAATTACGACGAAGTATTGAAATTTTTGCGTAACGTCACCGCGGAGGGCGGCGTTTGTATCAGCGCGCGGAATATTTCTCTTTCCACGTGCGGACTCGTTCCGAAAATGTATCGGCTTGCGGAAGAGGGGATTCCTCTTAATCTCACCGTTTCGTTGCATGCAACGGACGACGTGTCGAGGGCGCGTACGATGCCTGTCGCCAAGACGTATAAAATAGAAAATATTTTGAAAGCTTGCGAGTACTATTTTCAAAAAACGGGCAGGAGATACTATTTCGAGTACACGCTGATCAAAGGGGAGAATTGCGACGCGGAGCATGCCGAAGCATTGATTGCATTGCTCAAAGGCAAACCCTGTCACGTAAACCTGATACGGCTTAACGAAGTGAAGGAGCGTACGCTGAAAGCGTTGAACGATAAAGACGCCTATCGATTTTTGGGTATGTTGGAAAAAGGCGGTTTAAGCGCGACGTTGCGCAGACAAATCGGCGTGGATATCGGCGGCGCGTGCGGACAACTCCGTGCGAGTTATTTGGAGGAACGATCGGAATGACGAAAGAACAGTGGGCGTTCGTCGTCAGCATGATTGCCATGCTGTCGGTGGCGTCGAGTTACTTTTTTAAGAAAAAGAGCCGATATTTATTGGCGCAAGGGACGGGTTTGTCCTTTTTGACATTGTCCTATTTGTTCACGGCGGAGTATTTCGCCATGATCGGCATCGGCATCGCGCTGGCTCGCTTGTTGACGTATTTTTTGTTCGAAATCAAAGATAGGAAACCGTCTGTGTTTTGGCCGATTTTCTATTCGGCTTTAAGCGTCGTTGCGTACGTCGTCGTCAATTTGTGTATTTTGCAATCGGTGAAACCGTGGGATATCCTCAACTTGGCGGCGTTGATACTGTACGCTTTCGTATTTTGGATACGGGATTTGCGTTTGGTGCGTTATTTGATTCTGATTCCTACGGCACTGACGTTATTGTACAATATAGGTATCGGCGCCCCCGTGTTTGTGGCGATTTCGTATTCGTTCGAGTTGACGGCGGATATCGTATCGATCGTAAAATACGATTTTTGGAGTAAACGAAAGCATGGAAACGAAAAAAATTAAAATAGCTCCGTCTATTTTATCGGCGGATTTTTCTAAAACGGGCGAAGAGGTGCGCTCCTTGGAAACGAGCGGTGCCGATCTCGTGCATTGCGACGTGATGGACGGCGTATTTGTAAACAACATTACGTTCGGGATTAAGATGATAGAGGACTTGCGCAAGGTTACGACGTTGCCGCTCGATTGTCATTTGATGATCGTGCATCCCGAAAAATACGTGGAACGTTTTGTAAAAGCCGGTGCGGATATCGTCACCGTGCATTACGAAGCCTGTAAAGAAAATTTGAAAGAAACGTTGGACTTAATTAAGTCGGCGGATGCGAAATGCGGCGTGGTCATCAATCCCGATACGCCCGTGTCGGCAATCGAGGACGTGATTCCCTTGTGCGACATGGTGTTGCTCATGAGTGTGTTCCCGGGGTTCGGCGGACAAAAGTTTATTCCCGAAACGCTGGAAAAGCTTCGTCTCGTACGAAGATTTATCGACGAGAACGGCTTGCCTGCGGACTTGGAAGTTGACGGCGGCGTTTGCGCGGAAAACGCGGCGCAAATCAAGGCGGCGGGCGCAAACGTATTGGTTGCCGGCAGTGCGGTGTTTAAGGCGAAAAATCGCGCGGAAATCATCGCGGAATTAAAAAAGTAAAGAGTGAAGAATATGCAAAAGACAAAAAACAGAGTGGACTTTACGCAAGGTAAAGTTTTTATGAAAATCGTATGGTTTGTCTTGCCGATTATCGCGACGAATTTGTTGCAGACGTTTTATAATGCCGCGGATATGATGGTGGCAAGTCTTTCCAAGGAAGCGAATGCCGTCGGGGCAATCGGCGTGACGGGTTCGTTTATCAACCTCGTCGTCAACGTGTTTATCGGGTTCTCTGTCGGCGCGAACGTAGTCGTCGCAAGGGAGATCGGTTCGAGAAATAAGGAACGCGTACAACACGCCGTGCATACCTCGCTTTTGATGGCGGCAGGGTTCGGCGTGATCGGAATGGGCGTCGGACTTGCGGTCACGAAGCCCGTATTGCGTTGGATGGGGGCGGAAGGAAGTTTGTTGAGGCTTGCTACGACGTATACCTGCATTTATTTTGCCGGCGTGCCGTTTTTGGCGTTGACAAACTATTTGATCTCTATTTTCAGGGCAAAAGGGGACGCGAAGACGCCGCTCGTGGTCTTGTCGGTCGCAGGTCTCGTGAACGTTCTTTTGAATTTGTTTTTCGTGCTTGTGGTCGGTTTGTCGGTAGAAGGCGTTGCAATCGCTACGGCAATTTCCAACGTTGCGTCTATGGTAATGCTGTTATGGAAATTGCAATGCGAGCAAGATTATACGACGTTTTCTTGGAAAAAATTAAAACTCGACAAGCATGCGTTTCGGGATATCGTCGTCAACGGTTTGCCGGCGGGTATACAAGGCGCGTTGTTTTCGTTGTCGAATATGTTGATTCAATCCTCCATCGTGTCTGTCAATAAGCAACTTTGGACGGCGGACGACCGTACGCCGATCGTAAACGGCAGTGCTGCGGCGG
The DNA here is from genome assembly GCA_964515795.1 of uncultured Clostridia bacterium. Taxonomy (GTDB): domain Bacteria; phylum Bacillota; class Clostridia; order Christensenellales; family Borkfalkiaceae; genus Scatosoma. The sequence goes on from CAZEVL010000016.1 coordinate 22,813, forward strand.
GAAATATCGAAGGGTTCGTATATACTGCGATGAACGCCGTCTACCAAGGTGCGATTACGGTGACGAGCCAAAATATGGGCGCGAATAAACCTAAGCGTATTTATCGCGTAATGGCACATTGTTATACGCTTGTCGTCATCGTCGGGGCGATTATGTCTACGCTGGCGATTGCGTTGAAGACGCCGCTCCTGTCGCTTTACGGGGTACACCCGGGTGCAGACGGCACGCTGGACGGCTTGGCGACGTATGCGGCGGAAACGAGGTTCGCGTATATTATCGCACCGTATTTCTTGTGCGGCATGATGGAAGTCAGTTCCGGCGTATTGCGAGGTTTGGGCAAGTCGTTTACTTCGATGATCATTTCGTTGGTGGGAAGTTGCGTGTTGCGTATTTTGTGGATAAGTTTCGTATTTCCGCAAAGTCGAACGTTGGAAACGATTTTCGTTTCTTATCCGATTACGTGGACGATTACGACGGCTACGGCGTTTATAACGGGAATCTTCGTGCTGAAAAAATACGAAAAACAGGAAAAAAACGAGGAAGCGTGTGAGGCTTTTTGAGAAACGACAGCGCGATAAACCGTCTTTTCGAATACATTTCAAACGCTTAAAAGGAGTATAAGTATGATAGAACAACGAGATTTGGAAAAAATATACGAAACTGTGAAAACGCCGTATAAATACGGTGCGGTGTTGAAAAGCGAGGGGCTGTATTACGACAGTCCCGTCGTGTTTAAGCATGACGGACGTTTTTATATGACGTGCGTGGAGATCGATGATCAATGTAAAACCGGTTACCGTACGAAATTGCTTGTTTCGGATACTTTGACCGAATGGAAGGGACTGGGATATATATTAACGGAACATTACGATTGGGACTCGGCGCAGACGGGCGGTTACGCGCAGTTTATCGACAATACTTTCGGCGGAAACAACGAGATTTTGAAAATCGGCGATAAGTATTTCGTCGGTTACTTGGGCGGCTCGAAAACGGGTTACGAAACGGATCCGTTATGGATGGGGCTTGCTACCTGCACGGAAATCGACGACGTGAACGCGTATCGTAAATTGCCGACTCCGATTTTAACGACGTTGGACGAAGATTGTCGCGAGGAGGAAAGCGTCACGCTGTATAAGGCGGATATGTTCGTCGATGAAAAACGTACGACGGGCTATCCGTACGTTTGTGCGTATAACGCAAAGCGCGAGGACGGTAGGGAGAGTATCTTTTTGGCGGTTTCCGACGACGGATATTGCTGGAAACGTTACGGCGACAAGGCGATTGTTTCCGTGGGCGAGTGTGCGCCGTCCGTTCGCATAAACGGAGATCCGCAAATCGTGCGGATAGGGAATCTGTACGTAATGTTTTATTTTATTTACGATACGGGGGTGAATCGGGCATGGAATACGTTTGCCGTTTCGGAGGATTTGTTGCATTGGACGAAGTGGGAAGGAAAACCGCTCGTCGAAAGCGAATACGAATGGGAGAACGTTTATGCGCATAAGCAATGGATTTTACGGGAAAAAGACGTTGTGTATCATTTTTATTGCGCCGTGAACGATAAAAACGAGCGTTTTATCGCGCTTGCGACGTCGAAAGAAATATCGTAACGTAAGAAAAAGCGAGCCGAGAGGATTGTCCTCTCGGCTCGTCTTATGCTTTTGAAAAACGTGATAAATCAACTTTCTAATTTATCGTGCAATTTACGAACTTCGTTTTGTGCTTCTTGTAACGAATCGGATAGATTTTTTGCTTCTTTCTCAGCCGATTTAATATCTTCTTTTAAGTTTTGAACGTCGTTTTCTAATTGCTTTTGATGTGCCTCTTGCTGGAATTCCATATTTTTTGCGATTTTTTGAATGGATTGCAATATACGAATGCGTTCATTGTCGCTTTGTTTTTGTCGTGCGACTTCGCGTTTTGCAACCGCAAGGCGTTGCTGTTCCAATTCTCTTAATTCTTCATACAATTCTTCTTGTGTTGATTCCTGAATGTATAAGTTGATTCCTTCCTGTAAAGTGGATATACGTTTGTTATCGAAATATTCTACGATTTTGTTGATAGCCGTTGCGTTATATTTGTAATCCTTGGGAAGGAAGTTGAATTTACTGTGACATAATATTTTTTCACATGTATCTGCAAGTATTTCCATAGTAAAAGTTATGTCTTGAAGATTTTTTTTGATTATTGACATTATATCATAGTAGACATGAGAATTGAATTCATCAAGTGTTGTTTGAAATTTTGCTTCATTTCTTTGTTGTATTCCTGCTTTTATGGATTGCCGTTTTTTTGCAATAGAGGATTTGATAATTTTTCCAATAACGCCAACTCCGACAGCTGTAGCAATTGCGATTATTGTGGAGGCGTA
>CAZEVL010000017.1:0-22901 GCA_964515795.1 uncultured Clostridia bacterium
ATACGTTTCCGCCGTAAGCCGAGTTTACGGAAATGATCGTATTGTCTTCGGGGAAATGCATAATGTATCTCTTTTCGGGATCGACGTCGCATTTTGCGTGGAAGCCTTTTACGAAATCGCCGTTTTCGCCGAGCTGATCGAGACACATCGTGCCCACTCTAGTCATGATCATCATATTGAGCACAACGTAGATGGAATCGGTGATTTCGATACCGATTTTAGAGAAAGGCGAACCTACCACGCCCATCGAATAGGGAATAACGTACATCGTTCTGCCCTTGTACGCACCCTTTGCGATTTCATTTACCATTGCGTAAGCTTCTTTGGGTGCTTTCCACTTAACGATGGAATGAGGAAGAGCGTCCTCTTCGTTTTCGCAGCAAATAAACGTTCTGTCTTCTACGCGGGCTACGTCGTTTTCGGCGGTTCTGTGATAGTAACAACCGGGCAATTTTTCCTGGTTGAGCTTAATCATTTCGCCGGTAGCGCAAGCTTCTTCTCTCAACGCGTCTCTCTGTGCGTCGCTGCCGTCAATCCAAACTACTTTGTCAGGCTGTGCAAACGCTTGCACGTCCGCAACGAATTGAAGCACTTTCTTGTTGTTCGTCATAATCATATCTCCTTAAAACGATAATTTTATTATTTCCTTGTTTTCGGGAAGAGAAAGCCTTTCTCCACCAACTGCATTATACCATAAAACGGGAAGAATGTAAACAGTTTTTCGAAATTTTTTTCTCAATAATTAAAAAATTCACGAAACTCCCACAAACCGAACGATTTTATCCCCAAATTTCCTCGGCAATGTCTAAAATTTCTTCCGCCGTTTGCGCCTGAAACAGTCGTTCCTTAAAAGCTGCCGCACCTCGTACGCCTTTCACGTAAAACGCCGCCATCTTCCGCATAAACACCACCGTGAATCGCTCGTCGCACGTACGCCTCGTCCATTCCGTTTGTTTGCGGAACATTTCCAAACGGCTCTCCGTCGGTTCTCCCGTCAACGCGCAAAACACCTGCGGATCGAACAACGCCGCCCGAGCAACCATCACGCCGTCCGCACCCGTTTCCGACAGCAACTTTTCGGCGTCGGCGTCCGAAAACACGCCGCCGTTGGCAATCACAGGCACGGAAACCGCACGTTTCGCCGCCGCAATCTCCCCGTAGTGCACGTCGCCGGAATACACTTTGTCTTTCGTCCTGCCGTGTACGGTCAACAGGCTTGCCCCCGCACCCTCCATCCGCTTCGCAAACTCTTCCGTAATCAATTTATTCTCCGTAATACCGATTCGAAACTTCACCGTCACGATTTTACCGCTCTTTACGCATTCGGAAACGATTTTCTCCGCCAAAATCGGATTTTCGAGCAACGCGCTCCCCTCGCCGTTTTTATAAATTTTCGGCACGGGACAGCCCATGTTGATATCCACAATCGGGAAAGGTGCCAACTCCTCACGCTCGCACGCCGCGCGCAAAACGTCGGGATCGCTCCCGAATAGTTGTACCGCGCAAAGCCCCTCGTTTTCGTCCGTGTACAATAAATCTTTCGTATTCGCGCTGTCGTACTTCAAACCTTTCGCGCTCACCATTTCCGTATAGCACAGCCCTGCCCCGTACGTTTTACACAAACGACGGAAAGCATAATTCGTATACCCGGCGAGCGGTGCAAGGAAAACGTTGTTTTTCAGTTGTACGTTTCCTATCTGCAACGTATGTAAACGCATACCTGCCCCTTCCTTTTTAGTTTATGCCTGCAAAGCCGCTTTGGCTTTCACGTAATATTCGTCCCATTCCGCCTCGGAAAGTTCGGTAACGATTTTCCCGTCGGAAATCGCCAACGCCTCCGCTTTCGTAAACCGAGCCGCGAACCGTTCTGCGCTTTCTTTCAATGCTTTTTCACAATCGCAACCGGCTTTTCTGCCCGCGTTGACCGCCGCAAACAGCACGTCCCCGAGCTCTTTTTCCGTCGCGACCTCGTCACCGCTTGCATACGCTTCGAAAAACTCGCTCAATTCCTCCGAAATGCGTACGGCAGCCGCATGCACGTCGGCAAAATCCATACCTGCCTTCGCCGCGCGTTTCCCGATCTTCTGCGCACGCATGGCGGCAGGGAAACACTTCGGTACGTCGTTGACGGAATCCGCATACGTAATTTGATGTTTCTCGGTCATTTTATTCTTTTCCCAAACGGAAAGCGCACTCGCTTCGTCCTTAGCTTTATCGTTTCCGAAAACGTGCGAATGACGGAAAATCAGTTTTTGACAAATTCCCGTCACGACGTCCGTCAAATTAAACGCGCCCCTTTCCTCCTGCATCACGGCATGGAACGCCACCTGCAACAACAAATCCCCCGTTTCTTCCAAAATTTTCTCGTCGTCCGCCTGATCGATGGCGTCCACCAATTCATAAGCCTCTTCCACCGCCGACATTTTAATGCTTTCGGGGGTTTGCACCTTATCCCAAGGACAACCGTCGGGGGCGCGCAATCTCGTCACGATCTCCTTCAAGTCCGCCAAACCGAAACGTTTTTTATCAAGCAACTCGACCTCTTCTATGGCAACGGCAGACGTATAATCGTAAGTTTTTTGTCTGTCCAATTCGTATAAAGACACTTTCTTCGCAGTACCGCCGCAAATATATTTCGCCGTCGTTTCTTCCCCGAACAGGTCGCCAAGCAAAAGTTTCGTATCGCTCGCCAAAATGCCGTCGTCCAAATCGTATACGACAAGCGGAAGCCCGACGTTGCCTTTTCTAACTGCTTCCTCCAATTCATACGCGGATACCGCCGTATAGGAACAAGCATGAAATCCTGCCGCCCGTACGAGCGCAGTCACCTTTGACACACCGTCTATAATCTCCAGCTTTCCGCGCAAACGCTTCGTCAACGCTTTCACGGAATTATCCTCCGTCGCCGCACCGTCCACAAGGTAAACGGTATTCTCCCCGAACTCCGTCACCGCTTTGGCGAGATTTTTCGCGAGCGTGCCGAAATTTCGACTGTTTTCGTACACGTAATCCAAACAAGTATGCTCAATGCCGAGTTCCTGTACCGTTTGATAGGAACGAGTTTTCGCCGTACGCACGACAACGGAGTCGCCGCGACGAACCGCCTCCGAGATACGCTCCTCGCCCCGTTTCGACAGGTCGCCTTTCTCCACGCCTAAACCGATTACCGTAATCATATTTTTTGCTCTTGCTCCTTTTCTCGTTTTTTACATACGATTAAATTATACAATAAATCCAGCAAAAACGCAACCAAATAACACAAGTTGACAGCGTACGCCATTCCGAAAACGGAAATTTTCGGGTCACGCAACAGGTATACGTACGCGCCCGTTTTCACAGTCACGGCGAGTAACGTCGCCAACGCGGCGTACTGCGGTTTGCCCTGCGCCGTCAAACACGCCGACAACGTTTGTACACAGGAAAGCGTCAACGCGCTCAACGACAATATCTTCACCAACCCGATCAACACCTCCCTATCCCCCGCAGAAAGTCCGCCGAACAATAACCGCACGGCAGGCTCGGCAAAAATATACACCGCAAGCGCGCTCCCCGCGCCTGCCAACGCCGTCACGCCGAGCGAAAATCCGATTTTTCGTTTTCTCGTACGCGCGTCCTTCGCGCTCGCCACGGCAGGGACGCTCGCCGCGGCGACGCCGTAACAAACGGAAACCGGCAAATTGACAATCGCCGTCGCTCCGCCGGCGAACAAGCCGTACAAAGTTACCGCTTCCGCTTCGTATCCGCCCAACAGAGCAGGTACGAGAATACTGTCCAACAAAGTCGACAGAGGAAGCAGAATCGCATTGAACGTAACGGGCAGGCTGAGGCGCAAAATTGTTTTCGACGCAACCCTGCCTGTTCCCTTCGCATTTCTCACGCAGGCAGGTACGCGACGAAAAAGCCACAGCATTAAAAGCAACGCGATACATTCGGACACGGTCACGGAAAGTAATAAAAAAACCACCGCTTTGGCGGCATTCCCCCTATACAGGTATGCAAACACCAACCCGACCGCCACCTTGACAAACTGTTCCGCAATTTCGCTGATCGCAGTCGGGAACATATTATTTCGTCCTTGAAACCAACCCCGAAACACAGAAATCGCCGAAACCAAAAATACGGACGGAGCCAGTGCAAAATACCCGACCATCACCTCTTCCGTACCTTGCAAGCGAGACAAAATCGGCGAAACCGCCGCCATCAAAATCGTTCCGACTGCTCCGATCCGTAAAAAAAGCCTCAACGCCCCGCGCAACACATCTCCGTCCGACTGTCCCTTCGCAATTCGCTCCGCCGTTAATTTCGCAATCGAAGACGGAATCCCCGTCGCGGACACCGTCAAAAGTATGCAGTACACGGGATACACAAGCTGATACAGACCCAATCCCCGTCCGCCGATCCAATTCGTCAACGGGATTCGATACGCAGCACCGAGCAATTTCGCCACAAAACCGCCGAACGCAACCCATGCCGCGCCTTTCAAAAAAGTATTTTCTTCGCTCGTTTTCATATTCCCCTCCGCAACGCGGCATACGAGGCGATAAAATCGGCAAAAACGGCGAAAAACAAAGCGAGCGACAAGCACTTCGCCGCACAACCGTCCATGCGAAAAAACAGCCGTTTCAAAGGCGTAAAAGCATATTTCATAAACAAAAAGAGCAACACTGCCCAAAGCAACGAAACGGGTAAACATACGTATCCCCTATATGCATAGGGCATGCCTTGATACGACCACAACCGCACACCGAACAGCCGATCGAAAAACGCCCCGACGATCCATTCCGCCACCGTGGGAACGAGCAGCGCAAACACCGCATAGAGCGCATTCCGTTTCCACCCTGCGCGTACGTTACGAAGCACTCCTCTTCCGCGATTCGGCGTACCCGCCAAAAAATAGGCACACAGAATCGAACAACCGTAAATAGGACAGATAGGCATACGCAAAAATCCCGTATCGTAAAACTTTCCCGTCCGTAATAACATATAGCCGTTCTCGAACGCCCACCCGAAAAAGGAAAGTGCCACCGTGAGTAAAAAATATTTCGCCGCATATTCCGCTTTATCGATCTTGATTTTTTCCGTCATATACAATAGCTTGTGAAAGGGCGTTCCTTTTTATAAGAAAAAACGTTCGGTTTCCCAAACGTTTTTTATACTCCCATCGATTATTTTATCCGTAAAAACCGTGCGTTGATTTTCGCCATCGCCTCGACGGAAATTTTTAACGCTTTTCTGTCGTACGTACGAAGTCCGTTCAATTCGTCCTCCACGTCCGATACCTGCGTATAAATACAGCCGCTCAATCCCTTTTTCTTCAACTTGGCGATTTTCTTCAAATACAGTTTTTCCAACGCCGCCGCATACTTTTCGGGCGACTTGTACTTCTTATACCCGAAGTTTCGCTTCTCGTTGAAAACTCTTCCCGACACCTTCAAGGAATAACCGCCGAACTCGCTCAAAATCACGGGACGAGTTTCCTTTTTCGACCAACGCGCTTTTTTGAAATACGCATGGATACTCTTAATCTCCGTACAGTCTTCGCCCTGATCGTACCAGCCGCTGTTTGCGTCTATCAAACGCGTTGCGTCCTTTTCTTTAATACGGCTTGCCAACGCTACGGAATCGAACTGTCCCCAGCCCTCGTTAAACAACGTCCACATACCTACGGACACGCAGTTATACAAGGCATTTACGGTATCGTCCGCGTCGCGCAAAAAATCCTCTCTGCCGACTTCGTTTTCTCTGCCGAAATAGACATAATCGTCGTCTTTGTGCTTTGCCCCGAAAAACGGCAACAACGCCGTACGCGTGAATTTATACGCGTCTCCGCCGTTGACGAAATCCTGCCAAACGACAAGTCCCAGCATGTCGCAATAATAATACCAACGCATCGGTTCGATCTTGACGTGTTTCCGCACGGTATTAAAACCCATCGCTTTGAGCATGGAAAGCTCATCTTTGATAGCAGCGTCCGAAGGTGCGGTCATCAATCCGTCCGACCAATACCCCTGATCCAAAACACCGTTAAAGAAATACGGTTTTCCGTTCAACGTCAAACGCGCCCTCCCCGTTTCGTCCTGCGACTTTCCAAACGATCGAACGCCGAAATAGGAACGTACGACGTCCCCCGTCTCGTTTTTCAAAACGAAACGATAAAGTTTCGGATTTTCCGGCGACCAATGTTCGAAATCGTAACGGAGCGTAACCCGACGTTCGAACTTTCCGCGAATAATCGCTTGCCCGTTATCCACGACGATAATTTCCATAGGTCCGCCGTTCGCCTCGATACAGACGGTATTCTCTTCCGCATTCGGGGTGATTTTCAAATCGGAAACGTACGTTTCGGGCATACTCTCCACCCAAACCGTTTGCCAAATACCGCTTTGCGGCGTGTACCAAATATCTCCGCGATCGTCTTTTTGTTTACCGCGCGTGCTGCCCGTTCTCGTGGCGTCGTCGTAACAAATCACCTCGATCTCGTTTTCGCCGCTTTTCGCCTGTTCGGTGATGTCGATTTCAAACGGCGTATAACCGCCTCTATGTACGCCGACCTTCACGCCGTTCCAGTATACGGCGCATTCGCTGTCCACCGCGCCGAAATGCACGACGGTGCGACCGCGCAATAAATTCTCCGTCAAAAATACTTTTCTTTTATATACAAGGCTTTCTCCGTGCGACAGCGCAAAACCTTCCGCCACGCCGCTACAAAGCGATTCGGGCGAAAACGGCACGACGATCTTCCCTTCGTATGCGACCTCTTTCTCTACGGAACGCTTGCAAAACTCCCATTCTCCGTTCAAGCACAACCAATCGCCGCGCTCTGCTTGCGGACGCGGATGCTCCGCATGCGGAATCCTTTCTACTTCATAACGAGTCTTTAAGCGAATCATGTTCTATTCTCCTTGCTGTTTGAACTTCTCTTTTTTATTATAGCATAGTTTTTACGACTTGTACAGTTCTTTTGCGAAAAAATTTCGCAACTTTTTTCAAAAAGTACGTGAAAATCGTACAGACTCCGAAAAAAGCGCAACGAAAAGACGAGCGTCGCCCGACATGACGACGCTCGCCTTTTCTCGTTTTTCGCGTTTTGGTTTAATTCCAAGCCTTCAAGCCGTCGTTTACGACCTCTTTCGACGTTGCGGTTTCTTTGAACTGTTTCCGTAAAGCCGTCAAAAAGTCCACCGACACCACGTACGTATACTCCAACGGAATATATTCGCGCATGGTCGCCACCATAACCGGTGCGGTATAACAAGTATTCATAACGTAGCAATTCGTATACGCCGACGTTGCTTCTTGCTTATTGTATAAATACAGCTCGTTCATAGGGCTTTGATACGCATTGCTGTTTCCGGGATATTCTCTATTCTTAGATGCGTTGATACGTCCCGAAACGAAACTCCCCATACCGGGAACGTACACGCCGACACCGAATTTCTGATCGTTTGTCCAAGCGAACCAATCCTCCGCATGTACGCGGCTCACGTAACCGCCTGTCACGCCCCAAGGTCCTAAATTCGATTTCGTGGTCAAAGAATCGTTCTCCCAAGCTTTCGTACCCTCGTAGCAAACGTAATTATTAAACGACTGTACGACGTAAGCGGCAGGCATTTCATTGGAATGCGCGCCCCAAGTACCGGTAAATCCGTTCCAATCGATAAATCGATTTTTGACGTATAAGACGTTATCTTTGATCGTATACCAATTTTCCATATACGATTTCGTGGTACAGTTCTCCTGTGCCCAATCCATTGCGCGCGTTTTTACGTAAAGCGTATCGTCCGTCACGCAATAATCGATAATTTGGCTGGCGTTGCATTGATAATCCCCTGCCTGCACGGGATTATACGGCCAATAATGTCCGCCGTCGCCGGCAGTTAGACACCAAGCGCGTGTATATCCGTTTTCGCCGTTCGTCGCCGTTTCCGTACCTCCGACCGCTGCGTAAAACGATTGTTGAAACTGCCTGCCGCGATCGTAATTGTTGATCAAATTCACGTGGTTCGAAAGTAACGTCGAACCCGCATACGCTTCGCTCGCATTGATACCGACGACGATATCGCCGTCCTGCGTAAGCACTTCCTCGATGGCGTCGCCTTCATAGGAAAGACGTTCCAAATACGTCAGTGCGCCACCTGCCGCAAGATCCATACCCACTTTCAATTCGTCGCGCACCAAATAGATTTCTTTTTCCGTCGCGGAAATTCCTCTGTCGGCGACAAACACGCCGTCCAAGAGTACGTTTCCAGTCTTTTCGGTAATGTTTTTAACGGTTATTTTCTCTAATTTTTTATCGAAATTTCCGCACCCGTTTTCGCGGAACGCGTCCAAAAACTGTGTAAAATCCGTAATTTCCGAATTCGGTTCGATATAGAAATACTCCTCCGCTTTTTCGGACGAATCGTTCACGTCCGAATAATAATACGTCCCGAACAGCCCGACGTCCGTTTTGAACCGCATTTTTACGTATTCTTTACCGCTTATATCGGCATCGATCGTATATTCTATCGTACCGCCCGCGGCAATTTTCTCATCGCTTTGTGCCGACAAAACGCTCGTATACGTATACCCGTCGTTGCCCGTTGCCGAAGAAGCGTATCCGTCGGACGAAGACGCGCCGCCCAACGAGCAAGACGCCAACATAAACGCACTGCATACGGCGAAAACCGTCTGTATTTTCTTTTTCATAAAACTCCTTTGAAAATACGGGTGGGGTACGCCCACCCGCATTTTTTTACTTTTTTAAGAGAACGTCGATTACAAAACGATAATCGCGCGAATCGAGAAGCCTTCATGCGGCGTAAGACGCCAATCGATTTTATTGATATCGAAATTTTCGCTTGCGAATTTCGATTCGATTTCTACGCAACCGACAGCCCATTCGCCGGCGGACATATTCGTAAGCGGTTGAATATCGTTATAACCGCTATAATCGCCCCCGTCGGGATTCACGCCGTTTTCCGCATGCGCGTTCGCCTTATAGTAGAAACGGATAGGTTGCTCTCCGCCGCCGACAGAAGAAGTATTTTGATAGATCACGTAAATTTTCTGTCCTTCGCCGAGTTGAATATCGTAACAACCGGTAACGGCGTTATAGAACCCGACGTACATATTGATCCCCGCATTGGGATCGGTTCCGCAAAGTTTCGTGGAAGAGGTCAACTCGTCGTATTCTCCCGTGGTTCCGCCGGTGAATCTGCCTTCCGCCTTCAACGCTTCCAAATAACCGGAAGTGGAGAAATCCAAACCTCTCGTCGGATCGATCTTAAATTCCAGCGACTTCAACGCTACGCTGCCCACACCCGTAAATTCAAACTTGATACCTTTCACGACGCCGATCTTTTCTACGCCCGAGGCAAGCTCCGCTTTCACCGTGGACCATTCTGCCGTAGGAAGGAATTCTACGCTGTATTCCGTTTCCCCTACCGTGTATTTCATCGTAATCTTGCTTACGCCGTCCGCTTTAACGACCATTTCCGCCGTCTTATACACGCCTACGGGATAGCTGTACGTCGCGTCTGCGATTGTGGCACCGCTCTTCGTAACCGTTACGACCGTTGTCAATTCCTCCAAATCGAATTCGCTGCTTGCCCCATCGCCGTCCGTAAAGGCAAGCTCGTTATCCGCAAAGTTGATACCGGGTATTTCCGCAGCCATATAGCCCTTTACTTCCAACGCGCTTAAATAGATATAGTTATCGATACCGTTCGTTTCCAAACTGAAATCGATCGACTTCAACGTACCTGCAAAGTTTTCGGAAGAAGACATACTGAGCAATATATCCTTGAAGCTTTCCATGCCCTGTTCGAGGCTCGTCTGACGAATAACGGTCCATTCCTCCGTTCCGTCCGAAAGACGGAACGTCAATTTCAAGGTCTGCCCGTAACCGCCGTTTTTCAAATTGAACGCAACGGTAGACAATCTGTCAACCGTCAAATCGCCCTCTTTCAACGTAAATTCGACGTTCTTGCTTCCGTAAGGCGCATACGCAAGCAAACCATCCACGGTGTTATACAAAACCGTATCGCCCTGTGCTTGCGCTTTGGCAAATTCTTTCGGGAAATTCCAACCGTTCACGGAGTCTTGCTTCACTGCCTCCAAGTCCTCTTTCGAAGAATCCGTAAACGTTACGCTATCCGAAGGCGAAGTATACTCGTCGCAAGCGACGCCCTTAATTTCCTTGATGTAGGCAATATTATTGGTCGTCGGATAATTTTCGTTTGTTGCGTATTCCCAATCGTAGAAATCGATACGGAAATCGCCCAATTTCACGGCGTTTGCCCAAGCCGACACACCGTGTCCGCCTTTATCCATCGTAATTTTATCCAATTCGAGCGTCAACGTGATCCAATCGTCTTCCGCCGTCATGTTTCTCTGTTCTTCGGTGAAATGATACTGATAATCGGCAAACCCCATCGTCGCCCACGTCAAATCGTCGAACATAACCGAGAAATAAATCGTAATATCGGTTGCGTTGCCCATATTTTTGAACGTAAATTCAAGGTGTTGAGAACCGTCCAACAAAATACCGAGCGAGGAAGCGCCGAAAGCACCCGTATGTACGCCGTTCAAATTATTGTTTTTCGTACCGTAGTTCACTTTTATATAGCTTTCGTCGCCGTCTTCCACCAATTCTTTGGAAAGATTTTCCTGCGTGCCGTTCGCCGACCAAACGCTGAAATTACGATCCATCGTTTCCGCGTTAAAGTACAGATTGTCGCTCGTTTTGACGTAAATATCGGTATCCGCGGTAATAGGCGTCGCAAAGTCGAATTCTTTCTCATAGTTTTCGTCTGCATAATAACCGAGCAATTCGTAACCGTCCGCAACCGCGTCCTTGCGTTCCGCGCACGTACCCTCTTTCACCGACCAAGACGGAGCCTGATACGTCGTATCGTGCGTATCGTACACGACGTGATAAGTTACCTTAAACGTTTTCGACCACTTCGCATACAGCGTCAAATCGGACGTAACCTTGTCCGTTTCGAAATTCCACTTGTGCTCGTACGTAGATTCGGTATACCACCCCTCCAATTCCGCCTCGTCGGGATTGTCGCCCATAACCTCCAAAACGGGTTCGGATAACAAACCGTCGCCGTTTTTATCGACTTCCCTATCCTTGATGTTGTTCGTTACCAATTCGGTGCATTTTTCGAAATGCACTTTCCAGGTCGTCGACTCCGCAACGGACGACGAAACGCTTGAACCGCTTACGTCACCGGAATTTCCGTTACCGGGTAACAAATTACAGCCTGCCATTGTCGCCGCGCCGGCCACCAACACACAAGAAAGTATACCGACAACCAATTTCTTTTTCATCTTTTTTTCTCCTTACATTTCATTTTTTTACTGCTTCCGCAGATATGTTTCTCATCACGATTTTTATCGAAACGCTCGATCGAACGTTTCTTTCAAGTTGACGACCTTGTTTTCCTTTCTCGAAATTTCCGCACCGTAAACACACAAATGCCCGTTGACGGAGTCGTCTATGCTCGTCAAAGACAACGAAGAATCGTCCCCGTTATAGTATTTTACCAATACCTGCATAATCGCGTAATCGCCGCCGAAATGTCCGCCGAACTTTGCATTGTTGATCACTTGTTGCGACAAGTCGATCACCGTTTCCTCAAATCCGCAATACGTATCGTACAGACGATATTCTCGCAAGGTCAATTTATCCTCCGAAAGTTTCCCCTCTATTTCGCCTTTCTCGCCGACGATATGCAAATATCGTTCGCCTTTGCTGGCACCGCAGATTAAATTCAAAGTACCGACGGAACCGTTTTCAAATTCCACGATTAGATTTTGTCTGTCTACCACGTCTCCGTCCGTTTTGAACGCGCACTTTCCGTACTGCGAGGTCTTCAAATAGGCGATTTTTTCCTCTCTCGTGATTTCTTCCAACGGCTTATTCAAGTCCGCCCATACCAAAAACGGCATCGGATCCCAATCCAAATGTACGCGAATCGCCGAAAAAGCGCATTCCCGTTCCAACGGACAATCGAAACAATACTCCGTAGAACGCTTCGGGGCATTTTCCTTTCGGAAATAGGCACGTTGTCCGAAACTCGCCACGGATTTCGGTTCGCTGACATTGTTCAACCAACACATCAAATCGGTATCGTGGCACGTTTTCGCAAGCAAAATCGGAGAGCCGCATTTCTTTTCGCTGTTCCACTTACCGCGATCGTAGGAATTGAGATAATGCGCAATGGAAACGTGTTCGTTCATTTCCAAACTGATAATCCTGCCGATCTTACCCTCGGCAATCAACGATTTCACCGTATGATAGAACGGCGTATAACGCAAAACGTGACAAACGAAAATTCTGCAATCGTTTTCCTTTGCAGTCCTCTCCAAAGACAACAATTCTTCTGGGATTGCCGTAACGGGCTTCTCCAACAACAAATCGTACTTTGCCTGCAATAATTTAAGAGACGTTTCGTAATGCACGTTGTCCATCGTTGCGTTGATCACGAAATCGCAATCCGTTTTCGTCGCCAAAAACGCGTCGAGCGACGAAAACAACGCCTCGTCGGATAAACCGTAACGTTCCTTCGCTTCTTTCAATTTAACGGGATTTACGTCCACGACGCCGACGATTTTCAACAGATCGGGGGCTTGTAAACTGAAATCCGCGTAAACCTGTCCTCTGTTGCCGTATCCGACAACCACTGTTTTCACTTGTTTCATAACTTCTCCTACTTACAATTTCATCCCCGATGCAAATTCACCGCTTTGGAATCGGTCCATACTGATTGCCGCATTGACGATAAGCGGTATACTCGCAATTATATAGATTGCATATACCACGCCTTGCTCGTTCATACTGTTAAAATAGTCCGTCCTTGCAAGAATCATCGGCATCAACGTCATTTTATCGTTAAAAATAAGGCTCGGCCACAAATAATCGTTGTATGCGCTTGCAAACGTTCCGACGAAATAATACAACATAATCGGAAACATCAACGGCGTAACGATCGAAACGATAATCTGAGAATCGGACGCTCCGTCGATTTTCGCGCTCTCGAATACCGACTGCGGTAATTGGTGAAAGAACGTACGGAACAAAAACAGAGAACCTACCTGCCCGCCGCCGATCATCGGCAATAAATATCCGAAATACGTATCCTTCAAGTGCAATCCGTTGGTAACGAACGGCAACAACACGGGCATACCCATGATGGACGGAATCAACATAATGAAGATGAACAACATATAAATTCCGTCCTTAAAATGGAAATCGATCTGCGTGAAAATATACGCCAGAATCAAACCGATTACGGCATTGATCGAAGTACTTGCCCCGGCAGTAAAAATACTTCGAAGCAAAGGCGCCCAAATATCCGCAAACGCTTTGGAATAATTTTTGCCGACGGCAACGAACGAGGAAAACTTCGGAAAGCTGAATATGCTTGCAATAATTTCGTCGTTCGTCTTAAAACTGTTGATAATCGTTATATACAACGGAATCAACGAAAATATCACGCAAAACGTAGTCCATACGCAAGTCAATATCTGCCATCTGTATCGATCGGAAGCTTTTAACCGAGCCGTTTTATGTATTCCTCTCATATTACGCACCTTCCTTATCGGCTTTGAGTTGCGAGCGCAGATTCACGACCGTCACGGCAACGAGGAAAATAAAGATAACCGTCGCATACGCGGATGCCAAACCGTATTCGCCGCTGACCATATACCCGTACATCAGGTTAATCGGCGTTTGCGTACCCCAACTTCCCGACGTAACCATATACGTCCTGCCGAAGTTTTGCACCGAAGCGATAAACGTCGTAGTCAACACGTATTTCAACTGCGGCACGATCAGCGGTATATCTATGCTTAGCAATCGTCGCAGCACGGAACAACCTTCCAGTTCCGCCGCTTCGTAATAACTGGTGGAAATGTTCATCATTGCGCCGTAGAATATCAAATAACCGCCGACAAACGGGAAATTCATCAATATCAACGACGGCAACGCCCATTTCGTACTTGTCAAAAATTTAATGCTTTCGCCGTTTAGCAACCGTATGACGGAATTGACGACACCGTATTCCCCGTAAATCCCCATTCGCCAAATCATAAGCGAACAAATGCTGGGCACGACAGACGGAATAAACATCAACATTCTCATCAGTTTCGAATAGTTTTTGTTTCGCATAATCGAAAGGAAAAATGCGAAAATCACGGGCGGAATCAATGCGAACAGCAAATCCGTACCCAAAAATACGAACATATTCTTAAACGATTCGCCGGCGTAAACGTTGTTGAAAATTTGCTTGTAATTGGTAAAATTATTCCATACCATCGTCGGTTTTTCTTGCGAATAATCGAACAACGACAAAATCATGGTCGCGATACCGGGATAATAGCAAAACGCCACGAGTAAAACCATACACCCCGCTAAAATTAAATAAACGTACTTATGCTTGATAAAGCCTTTCAACACGTCTATCACGTACGTTTTCGCCTTTTCGTTTACGATGCACAAAAACAACACAAGCCCCGCAAGCGCCGTCACGACAGCCGTCACGACCGAAACGATCGTCAACGTGCGGAACGTGTCTTTACGGGCAATCTTATTGATATCGACGCGCATAAAGATATTCTCTTCCGAGCCTTCCGTCAAATTGTGGTTTTGATACAAAACGTACAACATTTCCCCCGTAGCGTCCAGCTCCATTTTTTTAATGTTGAACGCGTTTTTCACGGAGAACAAAATTTTGCCCGAAGCAAAATCCACTTTTGTAATTTCGTCCGTCAATTCGTAACGCACGTAGCCGACGTTCCGTTCCTCATCGTAGGTCAAGGCATCCGTTTCCGCAGACGGCACGGCGGGCAAATCGAACGCATACGGCGTCGATTCCATCACCGCACCGAGCGGCAATTCGTCCAAATCCGCCTTTGCGTAAGCATGCACGCTTTTATCCGCCGCTATAAAATAAAACGTTTCGTTCGCGCGATTGTAACCACTGCCGCGAATACTGATTTCATCCGGATAATACATATTGTATTTTTCCGCGTCGAACTTTTCCGAATACACTTTGAAAGCGCCGTTGCTCTTAAAATCGAACGCACCGTTTTCTTCCCGTTCCGATTCCGACATATCGGTAAAACGATTCATGGAGAAATCCGCGGAAATTTTGAACGCGCCGCCTTTGTGAATCAAATAAATATACCCGTCCGCCACGTCCATCGAAGTAGTAATCAAACCATTTGCAATCGAAAGGTTGACATATTCGTTGCCCTCGCGATCCGTCGCCATACCGTCGAAACGATATACGTAACCCGAAGCGACGACGCCGCTTGCCAAATCGTTTGCAGAATATTTAAGCAGCTTGTAATACAAATTGATTTGCGTAAGGAAGTATACGTATCCGTCTTCATACGCACAGGCTTGCGCACCGCCGACAAACGACACGCGCTCCCGCACGTGCAGCTCGTCATCCTCACACACCAGCCGATATAAATAATGGTCCTCGCCGAGTGCCAGCAACGAATCGTATCCGTCAAACCCGAACAAACGACTGACGGAACGGCAACCCTCGCCGTACGTTTCTTCCGTATAGGCGTTTAGATCCAGTTCATGCGTCGCGTCGTTCGATTCGTTCTGCGCAACGATTTTACCGCCGCTCGTTGCGTAATACGCATAACCGTCTGCCGAACATACGACGTCCGTTACGTTTTTACCGTCCGTCGCCGTAAGCGTCTTGTTTTTCGGGACGTATGAAGCGAACACGAAACAACAAACCAAAACCACCGCGAAAAAAATCGCTATTGCCGTCAGCCATTTTACGCTTGTTTTCTTAAAAGATAATTTTTTCACTTTTCGACCTTCTTACGCATTAAGCGCCGGTAAAAGTAACGCTTTCTCCGGGATATTTATAAAATACCTTGCTCCAACCCTGTTGTTCTGCCAATTTATTAAACGCACCCATCAACGCGTCGTGCCACGTCGAACCGAAACTCTTCGTCGAAATGCCGTCGTTGCCCGTACCCGTCAAATATTTCTTCCACAAAGATACGCTCGTCGAAATGTTATCCTGATTCGGGTTCATATAGCGGATCAAGAAATTGATATAATGGTTAGAATCCGCCAACCCGGTAAAGGTTACTTTCGTCGATTGGAAATACGTCTTCCAAGCGTCGGGTACGACCACGAGATCGTTTTTAACCGTCGTCAAACCTTTAATGGATACGTTCTTTTCCGAAAGCGTATTATAATAAATCGTTTGTCCGTAAGGCGAAAGGAAGAACTTTAAGAAATCGAGATTGAGCTTGTTTTGCGCGCTGCCGTGTTGAATAATGGACAAATATCCGCCGTTACCGCCTACGTCGCGAATCAAAGAACCCTCGGGGATATATTTACTCTCCATCATAGGATAATCGAAGAAATCCAACTTAAACGAGTCGTTTTCCGCTCCCGAAAACGCCAACCCCTTACCTGCATAGTCCAACAAAATCTGCGGAGAATCTTTCCCGTTCTGTTGGCTTTGGAAAGCGTTTCGAATATCGACGAGCGAACGATCCGCCGCATCGATCATCAAATAGTCTTTCATCTTATAGAATTGTTCGATAAAATCCGCGAAACGCGCGCTCTTTGCGCCTGCGTAAACACTGCTCGTATCGTCCAAAATCGTATTGAACAATCTCGAATATACGTACCCGAAATCCATCGCGCTTTCGGGTGCTTCGTCCGTCATGTCGACTTTATATTCTTTGACGTAATTTTCGTCGCCTTCCTGCGGCATAATCACGTCGTACATGGATCTGTAATACAAGTCCCCGTATACGCGAAGCAACCAGGTAAACTGCTCGCTGCTGATAGATTCCGTATCCAGCGAAATCCCCAAAGGATTTTTATAACCGGCTTCTTGCATATATTTGCACAAATCCATCAATTCCTGCCAAGTCGTCGGCGTTTCCGACAACGTCACGCCGTCTTTATTCGCTTCGACTTGCGCGTCTTGCACCGCTACGGTATTGACAAACCAAGCCGTATTCAAAGATTCCGAATTTAAGATATAGCAATCGGTATTCGCACCGGTCTTGTCCGTAATGTACGCATCCGTTTCCAAAACGTCTTTCCAAAGCACGTTCTTGCCCGCATACGCGTTTTTACCGTAAACGGAAGAAGCCATATTCAAACAATACTGCGAAACCATCGTACCGACCAAGTTCCCCTGTACGATATCCCACTTCGTATTCGGGTCTTTCACCTCTGCCATAACCTTGTCGCCATACGTCGACGCCGTATAATTGGTATTCAGATTCACCACTACCGATCCGCCGTGCAGACGCATATATTCCTCCGCGACGGCTTTCCAACCGTCCTGCGTACCGTCAAACAAAATAACGACGTCGATGCCGCCTTCCAAATCCGCAATCGAATCCGTATCGGGATAATATGCTTCGTTGAAGTTTTCCCCCAAATCCAACAATTCGATCGTCGAGCCGTTGTTGCCCGCGGAACCGCTAACGCCGCTGCTGCCGCTCTCGTTGCTTTGTCCGCCGCACGCCGTCATGGACAACCCTAACATTGCAGCCAAAACCAAAGAAATGCTTCTTTTCTTCATACATCTTTCTCCTTGACGCTTTATTGTTTTTGCTTATTCTTTCACAAAACGATTCGCCCGTTTTATGCATTTTACGCAACCATTATAACATGCCGCCCGTATACTGTCAATATCAACAAACAAGCAAATACTTTCAAAAATTAACATCTTATTTGTTTTTTATTCTTTTTACCGCCCGGTTAAAAACACAATTTTTGAAACGTTTTTTTGACGTTTTTGCGAAATATTTCATAAAAATGCACGATTTTTAAGAAAATTTATTGACTTTTTAAGCTCTTCGTCGTATACTTAAATTATGAAAAAAACAACGACGCACAACTCCGCGCATATCCTGCCGCCGACCTATGAACACGAAGCCTCGGAAACCCATCATCTGTTTTTCAAAACCGACGATATCGTATTGCACGTCCCGAGTTTCCACGAAAGTCACGAACTGATCTACGTCATTCACGGAAAAATCTTAACGCATATCGACGATAAAGAATTTATGATGTCCGACGGGGATATTTGTTTCGTCAATAAAAATCAAGTGCATTACTATGAAACGAAGAGTGCGGAAATTTCCGTCATCTGTTTGGTTTTAGGCTATTCGTACACGCACCATTTTCGCGAACAATACAAAAACGCACTCCTGCCGAATGCGATGCTGGATAAAGAAAAGAACAAAAAAACGATCGAGATCTTAACGACTTGGCTGCATTCCGAGCGCACGTTTTTACTGAATTGCGCATACGCGAATATGCTTTACGACGCTATTTTATCCACGTACGGGTTGACAGACGTACAAGAGCCGCAACGAAAAACGCAGTTGGCGCAAGAATTTATCGAATATATCCACACCAACTACAATGCCCCCATCGATCTATCGAGTATGGCAAAAGCCTTCGGGTACACGAAGGAGTATTTCAGTAAACTGTTCAACGAAGTCATCGGTCAACACTTTTTAAGCGTACTAAACGCCGTACGTTTGCAACGCGCCAACGAACTACTTGCCGAATCGCCGCAAAAAAGCATTGCGAAAGTATGCGAGGAATGCGGCTTCAACAGCGTCGTCACGTTTTATCGTTACAAGAAAAAATTCGAAAATACACCTTCCGCAGACGATTCTCGGCAATGCCCCGAAACTTAACGAAAACGCACCGTTCGAAAAACGGTGCGTTGTTTTTATACGAGTAAAATGTCTTTTATGGATTGTATTTCCTCTGCCGTCACCCCGATATCCAGTAAAAACAACTCGATATTTTTCGACAAATCGTTGTTTCTGCCATACGTCCTCAGCAATACGGCATGCATTCCGTTTACGTTGCCTTCCGTCATCGTTGCCGAAGTCTGGAAATCTTTATTAACGGCTTCCGAAAAGTAAGACAACTCGTAATCCTTCAATAAATCGTAATACGAAACTCCCAACAACCCGTTCAATAAAAATGCAATCGTTCCCGTACGATCGCGCCCGAGCGAACAATGGAACATAATCGGATAATTACGTTCTTCCGCGAACACTTTCATAATATCGCGCAGCTCCGTTTGGACGTCTTTCGAAAAAATGCCGGAATAATAAGGAGAGCTTATATTGATATACCGCACCCCCTCCCCGAGCGGACTGTACGTTTTCTCGGCTTCCGACGCTTTTCTCAAATCGAGGTCGGTTTGAATTTTCAGCGTTCCCGTCGCGGTTTTTATCCCTTGTTTCGTTACACCGTCCAATGCCGCCGCACGATATACCATTCCCTGTTTCACAATCTTACCGTTCGACGTAAGATAACCGCCTATATCACGCGTGTTGGAAATACCCTCCACATTCACCGTACGAGGCTGCGCCTCCGACGTTTCAAACGAAAACGTCTGGGAAACTTCTCCGTTGTCACGTTCCACGTACCAATAATACTTCGTTCCTCGTTTTAAGTTATCCGCAGTCACGGAATTCATGTTTCGAGCAATATAATGCCGACTTTCCGCAAAACTTTCCGTTTCCGACAAATACACGATAGAATATTCGGAAGGCGTAGCAAATTCGTCTTTCCAGGAAAGCGTTACGCCCTTTTGATAATACACGTCCCCCTTGGTGCTTTTTTCATTGACGAAATCGTCGATATACCCGGGTTGATAATCTTCCGAAAAATACGTTAAAATATCCCCGTCCGTAAAAAATACGTTTTTACTTCCGTCGGCAACGGAAATCGGTGCAATCAACGCCGCAGCCGAACCGCTCGAATCGGCAGCGCTTCCCCCCTTGTTTTCGCTCGATACGATATCGCAAGCCGCCGTACTCAACGCCATGCAAATCCCCAATACAATCGCCAAACCTTTCTTACGTTTTTTTTCGTTCATCGTTTTCTCCTTCACCTCGTTTCTCGACAAAAGCGTGCCTGCCGAACAAACCAACCCATTCGCTTATTGTTATTATAGCACGCCTTTTTCTGAAAAACAATATCAAACGTCAAGCAATGCGTTTCAAAAATTATGATTCCGCGTCCTTATGCAACGCCTTATTCTTATTTCGAATTGAAAGCAGTAAATATCCGGGCATAGCCCTTTTTTACTATCGTAACACAAATGTGCTTTTTTATTGACCTGCCAATCATACATGTGTTACTTGCCGCCCGTCAACAGGTCATTCGGGTCCAAGACACTCAACTGATCTACCTTCCTACCCGCTTTCAACTGGTTGTCTATATACTCTTTTATTAGTTCCGTATCTTTTCCAACCGTTGTGACACGTTTTTATGGACACTTTTTATTGCTATGTAATGCCTCCGATTGAGTTGTCTTTTCGGTGGTCGGAAGTAGCATAAAGAAAAGCAAAAGTCAACGGAAAAAACTTTTACCAAAAAATTCGAATATAAAAAAATAACGTTTTGCGAAACAATTTTTTAAATTATTTTTCTATATATTATTTATGTTTTTTTATTTCACTTAATAATTCATTGTAAGATTCTAAAACATGGTATGGATAATCAATATGCACATTTGAAAAATAGATTATTTTTATATTATGTTCGGCGCATAACTTGTTTTTTATATCATCTCTTAAAAGTGTTTCGTTGAAAAAATCTTCTCCTCCAAATAATGCGACAGGAAAGAAATGTTGCCCGCCTTGACATTCAATAGCAACATTAAAACAGGTAAATAAAAATCTAAATACATTTTTCTTTTACATTTAAGCCAAGAAAAAGTTTTTTCCTGTTCAAATTCAATTTGATTCTTAATCAAGAACTGCCTCAATTCCCCCTCTAAATTACTTTGAGGACAGGCTGGACACCCTGCGCCAAAAAGATGATTATTGGGTGTTTGCCAAAAAACACCATGTTCTTTACAAATAATTTCAACTTTTGTGCTATAGTTCTTATAGATTACTTTTTCATAATCATATTTATCTCCATGAACTACTTTAGCCTTTTGAATGAAATCTTCCTTAGAAAGTCGCACGCCACCTGTACATTTAGAGCAATTTCCACCATACATATGATAAGCGGCGGTTTGCTAAAACTCACCATGTATAGGGCAAATTATTGTAACATATTTTTTATTACCATCATATATAACCTTCGAATAGTCGTATTTATCCCCATGAATTTTTTTGGCTCTTTCTATAAATTCGTTTGTCGTTAATTTTGGAGTTCCGTAACATTTTGGACATTCAGACCCTCTTAAAAAATTGTTTGGTGTTACAAACCATTCACCATGTACTGGACAAATTATACAAATTTTATTTTTATTTCCAGTATATTTAACCTTAGAATAATTATATTTATTTCCATAAATTACTTTAGCCTTTTGAATAAATTTTTCAGTTGTTAATTTGGGCGTAGAAAAACATTGTTGACAACCGCCCCCCGCAAGATGTACTTTAGGTTTCTGATAAAATTCTCCATGAGTAGGACAAATAATACAAACAGATTCGTCTGCTCTTCTATAATCCACTTTTGAATAATCATATCGGTTTCTATGAATTTTTTTTGCTCGTGATATAAATGAATCCTCTGTTATAAATTGATGCGAACTGCATTTAGGACAACCTTGCCCTTGCAAAAAATTATGAGGTTTTATCAAAAAGTCTTTATGGATTTTGCAAATGATTATAACTTTATTTTCCGTACCCTTATAATCGACTTTGGAATAGTCATATCTATCGCCATGTATTGCTTTTGCTTTAGCAATAAACTCTTGAGTTGTTAATTTTTTCATTTACTATAACCTCATAGCATAATTGTTATTAATCGATATAATCTCTCTACAAGTATTATAGCAAAATCAAACAGTTATTTCAAGCATACACTCCTCAAAACAGACGAAAGGCACTGTGGCGGGTGCTTGAGTGTGCTGCGTGTTTCAATTCATTTTTCATTTGTTAAAAATCTCCTGGTATTTATTTTTATAGTGATGCGGTCGACAAACCCTCACTATTATACCAGAGATTTTTATTTTGCTAAAACTTTTTACCCCCCCAGTAGAACTGGGGGGGGGGGGAGTCAAATTAAAGTGCCAACAAAAAAGTCCGATACCTTTCGTATCGGACCTTGTATCTGTGGAGCAGGTGACCGGAGTCGAACCGGCCAGGAACAGCTTGGGAAGCTGTCGCCATACCGCTAGGCGACACCTGCATTGTTTCGCATAAAGAAACTCTTAACGCTTTTATTATATATCCTTTTTTATAAAAAGTCAATGATTTTTTCAAGCATTTCCGCATTTTTTCAAAATTCCTGTTTTAGAAAACGATCTTTTACGAAATTTTTTCAAAAAATAAGACTCAACGCATACACGGTATGCCCGTTTGTCCGAAATAGGCTTTTAATAACCTCGTTCGTCCAAGCGAAACATTTAGAATTTCTCCGCTTTGCAATTTGCACACGTACCGAAAAATTCGATCGTGTAGCCCTCCAAATCAAAGTCCTCTCGAACGGAAACCTCGAAATCGCGTTCTTCCTCCGCCAACCAAACGTCCGCAAATTTTCCGCATTTTACGCAATGTGCGTGGTAATGCGGCGCCGTATTGTAATCGTAACGCACATCGCTTCCCGCAACGCGGAGCTCGCTCGCCTTGCCGTTGGTTGCAAAACCGCCCAAAACACGAAAGACCGTCGCACGCGAAACGTTCGGATACGTTTGATGCACGCAGGAATACACTTCCGTTGCCGTAGGATGATCCAAAGTCTTCAATACATCGTAGATAATCTGTTTTTGTTTCGTTTGCCTTTCTTGCATTTTATCCTCTCTCGTTCAATCTTTCTGAAACTATATCATAATTAAGATTGAATACTAATTATAGTATAACACAGGAGCGAGTTTGAGTCAAGCTCTTTTGTCGATTTTTTGAAATCTATCAAC